>CAUPYN010000129.1:0-5838 GCA_963515575.1 uncultured Campylobacter sp. | reverse complement strand
TTACTCGCGATAACTTGCGTAAATCGCGTAAAAGCTGGGCTGGGGGAGTAGGGGAGGCTTATTTTATGCATCTAAATCCCGTATCCGCCAGGCTTGCATTCGTAAATTTGCGCGTCCTTTAGCCAAAGGCAAGCTCTGCGCTGTATGTTTAAGGTAAAAAAGATATAATTTAAAATTATTTTAAAAAAACAATAAAGATTTTAATGAGGCGGCTAGCGAGTGAGGCTTAAGATAACTTTTAAATTTTTACTTATTTTTACGGTGACGATCTTTTTTTGCGGATGTGCGGCAAAGGCTAAATTTGATGTTCCGCAGATCGTAAATTTCGATAAACGCGAGTTTGAAGTGATTTCACAAAGCGGCTCAAATTTGCTCTATATTTCGCATGAAAAAGAGGATTTTTATTTTACGATGATAAATTCCATGGGTACTCCGCTGGCTAGGCGGGTTTTAAGGCCGAGCGGCGAATTTGAAGCTATCGGCTTTTTGCCGCCAAATAGCGCCTACAACGAGCTCTTTATCAAAGTGCTAAGTATCGTAAAATCAAATCAAAAGGAGGCCGTTATAACGGCAAATAACGAAAATTTTAAGGTGAGAGCTCTTGATATACGTTAGTAAGCCGGCCCTCATCAGCGCAGCCGGAGCCGATGCGGAGGAAAATTTTGCAAATTTATGCGGCGAAAAGAGATTTTTGAGCGTTTGCGAAGGCTTTAGGGTAGATAAAAGCTTTATCCTCGGCAAAGCCCGCGCGCCGCTGGCTAAATTTAGCCAAAATACGCCAAAACACTTGCAAACGCGCACGAACGCTCTTGTTTTAAGCGCGCTTTTGCAGATAGATAAAGATGTGCGAGACGCTATCAAAAAGTACGGCAAAAATCGCGTCGGCGTAGTCGTAGGTACGACTACTAGCGGCGTGGAGGAAAACTACGAAACGTTTAAGGATTTTGCCGCGACGGGATTTTTCGATGCTTCAAAATTTGGCGTCAGTCGCAACTCTCTAGCCAATCCGTCCGAATTTATCGCCGATTTTTACGGGCTTAGCTCGGTTGCGTTTTCCGTCTCGACCGCCTGTACGTCGGGCGTCAAGGCGATTATAACGGCAAAAAGGCTGCTGGAGTCCGGTATCTGCGATGCCGTTATCTGCGGCGGCGTGGATAGTCTAAATACGCTAACAATAAACGGCTTTGATAGCCTAGGCATCTTAAGCGCGCGCGAAACCAATCCGTTTTCCAAAAATCGCGACGGCATAAATATCGGCGAAGGGGCGGCCTTTTTCGTGGCGAGCAGGGATGAGATTTCAAACGTCGTTATCGCGGGCGAGCACTCAAACTGCGACGCGTTTCATATGACGCAGCCCGATTTTAGCGCTCAGATGCAAACGCAGTGCGTGCAAAAGGCGCTTGAGGCGGCAAATTTAAGCAGCGTTGATTATATAAATTTACACGGCACGGGCACGCAGGCAAACGATAAAATCGAGGCAAAGATCGTGCATTCGCTCATGCCGCTCGTACCCGCAAGCTCCGTTAAGCCTCTAATCGGCCACACGCTAGGAGCCGCTGGAGCTATCGAGAGCGCGCTTTGCGCCATGCTTTGCGCTAGGGGCGAAACTGCGCTGCCGCCGCACATATATGACGGCGTTTATGACGATGAGATAGAGAGGATAAATTTGGTAAAATTCGGCCAAAGAGCGGTCGTAAATTCAGCTATGTCGCTGTCCTTTGCATTCGGCGGCGATAACGCGGCAATCGTGTTTGGGAGGGCTAGATGAGCCTAGGAGATTATCTCCCGCACGGCACGGCGATCATTTTTATCGACGAGGTGCTTAAATTTGAAGAAGGGCGCATAAAAACTAAAAGCGTGATAAAAGAGGATAATAAATTTCTAACGGACGGCAAATTCGCCATGCATAAAACCGTCGAGATGATGGCTCAGTCGCTGGGTATCTACGACTCAAAGATGCGCGAGCTAAAGGGGATGAAATTTGGACTAGGTTTTTTGCTGGGCAGTAGAAAATTTGAGATATTTAAGCCGTTTTTAAAGGTTGGAGACGAAGTCGTCATCAAGGCCGTCTGCTCGATACAAGACGCAAGCGGTTTTGGCGTTTACGACTGCGAGTTTTACGTAAACGGCGAGCTTGGAGCGCGCGCGACGCTAAACGTGCTAAGCCCGGACGAGGAATACGTAAAAAGGATACTAGATGAGTAAAAGAGTGCTGATAACGGGCTCGAGTCGCGGCATCGGCGAAGCGGTGGCTAGACGGCTGGCGGCGGCGGGATACGAGGTCGTGCTACACGGCAAAAGCGCGAGCGAGCAATTATTAAATTTACAAAACGAGTTAAATTTGAGCGCTTTAAAATTTGACGTAGCAGATACCCAGGCGGCAAGGGCGGCGATCGAGGCCGATACCCAGGCTAACGGCGCTTACTACGCCGTCGTGCTAAACGCCGGCATCACGAGCGATAATACGTTCGTAGCGATCGAGGACGAGGATTGGTTTGGCGTCGTGGATACGAATTTAAACGGCTTTTATAACGTCCTAAAGCCCGCTCTCATGCCTATGATCCGCGCTAGAAAGCCGGCTCGTATCGTCGTGATGAGCTCGGTTTCAGGCGTCGTCGGCAACCGCGGGCAGAGTAACTACGCGGCTAGCAAGGCCGGCCTCATCGGCGCGGCAAAATCCCTCGCCGTCGAACTCGCATCCAGGAACATCACCGTAAACTGTATCGCGCCCGGACTCATCGAGACGGATATGACGGACGGTGGTTTGCCGATGGAGGAGATCTTAAGGGCTATCCCCGCTAAAAGAGCGGGCAAAGCAGACGAGGTCGCGCCTTTAGTGGAGTTTTTGCTAAGCGAGGGCGCAGCCTACATAACTAGGCAGGTTATCGGCGTAAACGGAGGGCTTTGCTGATGCGAGTTTTTATAACCGGTATGGGTATGGTGAGCGCGTTTGGCAAGAGTTGGGACGAGACAAGGGCTAAATTTGAGCTTGGCCGAAACGCCGTGAGATATATGCGGCAGTGGGATAGATATGAGGATCTAAATACCCGCCTAGCCGCACCCATAGAGGGCTACGAGTGCCCTAGCTCGTGGGACCGCAAGCAGCTAAGAAGCCTAGGCATAGTCTCGATGTATAGCGTCGAGGCGGCGGGTCTAGCGCTAAGAGACGCAGGACTAATGCGAGGCGAAAATTTAGACGCCGCGAGCCTCGATCCTAGCGTGCAGGACGGCAGACTAGGGGTCGCGTGCGGTTCGTCCACGGGCAGCACCGAGTCGATACTAGCGATGGCAAAATTGCTCGAGCGCGGCGAAAACGAGTGCAACGCCAACACCTACATCAAGATGATGCCTCATACTACGGCGGCAAATATCGCGCTTTTTTACTCGTTAAAAGGGCGCATCATCCCGACGTCATCGGCCTGCACGAGCGGTTCGCACGCGATCGGATACGCCTACGAGAGTATCAAAAGCGGCAAGATCGACATGATGCTAGCAGGCGGCGCCGAGGAGTTGTGCCCGAGCGAGGCGTACGTGTTTGACATGCTTTATGCCACTAGCGTGAAAAATGGCTCGCCCGAGATTTCGCCAGCTCCGTTTGACGAGGGGCGCGACGGGCTAGTGCTAGGCGAGGGCGCTGGGATACTTTTGCTAGAGAGCGAAGAGAGCGCCGTAAGACGCGGAGCTAAAATTTACGCCGAGGTCGTAGGCTTTGGCTCAAACTGCGACGGTTCGCACGTCACGCGCCCACAAAGCGAGACGATGAAAGGCGCGATGGCTCTAGCTCTAAAAGACGCAAATTTAACGCCGGGAAAGATCGGCTACGTAAACGCTCACGCAACGGCGACTAAGCATGGCGATATAGCCGAGAGTATCGCTACAAACGAGCTTTTTGGCGATAAGATCGCTATCAGCTCGCTAAAAAGCTACCTCGGCCATACGCTGGGAGCTTGCGGCGGTTTGGAGGCGATATTTAGCGTGATGATGATGAGAGAGAAGAGATTTTTCCCGACGATAAATTTAACCAGCGTCGATCCTGGCTGCGCGCCGCTTTTTTATCTGACCGAGCAAACGGCTATAGATACGGACTTTGTTATGAGCAACAACTTTGCTTTCGGCGGAGTAAATACCTCGCTAATTTTTAAAAAAATTTAAAACCAAGCGGCAAAGTGGGTCTAAACATCGGCGAAAAACCAAAGCCCCAAACGGTGCTTTTGCTCGGCAAATACTTTTTAAAGATATAGCAAAGCAAGAGCGCGAGCGTCGTTTGCCTTTGCGGGGTAAAATTTGGGCTAAAACCGAGCTTTTATGTTTATACTAACGAAATTTACGGTAATATTACGCGCTAATACGGCAAAATAAAGGAGAAAAAATGAAAAAATCATTAGTTTTAGCGGGCGTTTGCGCCTTGGCTTTAAATTTGAGCGCGCGCGACGACGTGCAGCACTTTTCGATCGAGCAGGCGTTAAACTCGCCAAAGGCTAAAGAGGTGCTAAATCCAAACATCAAGCTAAGCTTTGGCTCTGGTACGAAAGGCGGCATCATCAAAAGCGGTCTAATGGCGAACAAAAAAACCAACGCCTTTAACAAAAGCGATAAAGAGGCGTGCGAGTGGGCGTTTTTATCGGCAGTAAAGACCTTCCAAGAGCGCGCGGTGCAAGAAGGCGGCTCGAGAGTGGTAAATTTAACCGGCTACTACAAAAAACAGCCTTTTGACTCCAAAACGCAGTTTCAGTGCGGTGCGGGCGCTTTGATGGCGGGCGTAACGCTAAAAGGCGATATAGCAAAATAGGCGGCAAAAGGAGAAATGGGGCTAAATTTCAAACTCGATTTTTTTGACGCGGTAGTTTTTAACGGCGCGCAGGATGCGAAGCTAGCGGCATACGAGAGGGAGCTTGACGTCTCGCACGTGCCCCCGCTTGAGCGCCGCAGACTTAGCCGCGCAGCAAAATGCGCCTTTGATCTAACTAAAAACATCGCGCCGCTTGATATGCCTATCGTTTTTAGCTCTTATGAGGGCGAGATAAATCGCTGTTTTGAGCTGCAAAACACGCTAGCTCGCGGTGAACTCATATCGCCGACCTCTTTTTCACTCTCGGTACACAACGCCCTTTCCTCGCTTTTAGCAATAAATTTTAAAAATAGTAGCGAAATCTCCGCCGTTTCTGCATACGCGCCGCTAGAGTACGCTTTGGTGCAGGCGCATCTGATGCTAAAAAGCGGAGCCAAAAACGTCCTGGTTTTAGCCTATCACGAGAGCATTTCGCAGGAATATTTTGACGAGTCTGCGCCCTCTTGTATGGTTTGTTTGCTAGTTAGCGAGGGCGAAAATTTAAGCCTGTCGCAAGGCGAACTAGGCGGCAAGACAGATGAAAATTTGCTCGTTAAGTTTTTGCAAAATTTTAATCCGAAGCAAAAATGCTCTTGGCAAAGCGCGGATAAAAACTCTGCTTGGCGGTGGGATTATGAGCCCTCGTCACGGGTTTAAAATTTTTATCGTCGGGGCGAATTTCGCGCTGTTTGGACTCATCTGCGCGCTTGGAAATTTGATCTTTGTTCCGGTCGCGCTTCTTGGACTTTATAAATTTAAATTTATTCGCGATTTTTGCCGCGATCTGGTGCGTTTGGCTTGGAGATTTTTTATATTTTCTACGCAAATTTCCGGTTATCAGCGCGCTAAATTTAACCTTCCCTCAGAGCTTGGCGCCGCCTCGCAGATAATCATCGCAAACCACCCGTCGCTTTTAGACGTCGTTTTTTTGCTAGCATTGATCCGCCGCGCAAACTGCGTGGTAAAGGCAGGCCTTTCTAAAAATATATTCTTAGCTCCAGCGATAAAAT
>CAUPYN010000128.1:0-5869 GCA_963515575.1 uncultured Campylobacter sp. | reverse complement strand
GTATAAGGCTCGCTAAATTCATATTTTTTCTTTCGCTCCTCGGTGATGCTTACTTGGTTAAACACCACGTCTGCCTTGCCCGCGTCAAAAGCCGCTAGCATCGCGTCCCACGGAGCTTCGACGAATTCGACTTTAAGCCCTAGTTTATCGGCGACGGCTTTTGCGATATCTACGTCGTAGCCGGTTAGTTCGCCCTTTTCGTCGTGGAAAGAATACGGCGAATACGTGCCTTCGGTCGCAACCTTTAAGACGCCTTCTTGGATGGTTTTTGCGTTTGCGTTAGTTAAAAGGGCTAAGCCCGCCAAAGTAAGTAGAGAAGATTTTAGTAAGTTTTTCATTTTTCGTCCTTTTTAAATTTATCGTTAGCTATTCATTTAAAAAGGCTCGCGTATGCGGATTAAGTAAAATTCTTTTTAAATGTTTAGCGACTTGCTAAGCACTTAAAAAGAAATTCGTGCCTAGCGCCCTAGCTTTTCATCTCGCAACAACACATGTCGCACATATCGCTTTTCATGATGTACCTTTCGTTTTAGATTTAAGCGACGATTTTATGCAAAAAAAGTTTAAGATAAAATAAAAATATATCAAAACTCAGCTTTTGCATAAACTAAAACTCCGTTAATTTTACGCCACACGACTTTGAGACGGGCGCAAGATAGGCGGCTAAAGTCTAATCAATCTGCTAACGGCGGCAAATCTGCCTTGCCGCCTCTAAATTTAAGCCTAAATTTACTCCGAGATATCCCTGTTAAAATACTTCATCGAAATCTCTTTTAGCTTGCCTTCTACTTTTAGCTCGTTTAGAGCCTTGTTTATCGCTTCCAGTAGCTCGGCGTTGCCTTTATGTACGATCGCTGCCGTATACATCGGCGTTTCGCCCGCCTTGATTAGCTTTATCGGGGCTTTTGGGTGCTGTTTTTTGTAGTCGTAAAACATCACGGCGTCGTCTATCGTGTCGTCGGCGCGCTTGGTGATTATGAGATTTATCTGGTCGCTTAGGCTATCGGCTACGACGAGTTTTGCGCCGTATTTTTCGACAGTAGGGATCCACATGCTATTTACCGAGTGCGTGGAGCGCTTGCCCTTTAGATCGGCAAAGCTCTTGATATCGTCGTTATCCTCGTGCACGATGATCGCCGAGTATGAGGTCATGTAGGGCACGGAGTAGTCGTACTTTTTCTTGCGTTCTTCGGTGATGCTTACTTGATTAAACACGGCGTCTGCCTTGCCCGCGTCAAACGCCGCTAATATAGCGTCCCACGAGGCTTCGACGAATTTTGGCTTTAGTCCAAGTTTATCTGCGACGGCTTTTGCTATCTCGACATCATAGCCCATTAGCTCGTCTTTTTCGTTATGAAACGAAAACGGCGAATACACGCCCTCGGTCGCTATCCTTATGACGCCGTCATTCTTGATCTGCTCGAGCGAATTCGCGCTCGCTAAATTTAAACAAACGGCTAATACCGCGCCTAGTTTTAAAATCTGTTTTAGCTTCATGCTAACTCCTTTTATAAATTTTAATCCTAAATTTAACTGAGCAGCTCGATAAACGCCTCTAAGCGCGTACGAATTTGCCCGACGCCTTGTTTTGAATAATCGGTCTCCAGCGACATATAGTTTGCTCCCGCTTCGCGGCTGGCTTCTTTGATCCTGTTCGTCTCGATCGCGTAGGTGTGGCAGCCGCTTAGCACTACGTCGATGACGCCGTGCGCTTGATACTCATGGATAAATGCCTTTATAATATCCGAGCGCGCGTTGTTTTGATACATCACCGAACATGGAATTTTAAGGTAACGCTCGGCGATATTTGCGACCAGGTCGCCCTCTAGCTCTACATTATTTTGATAGTTTTTGGTGCCCGTGCAGTTTTCAAAGGCCACCACGTCAGCACCCAGCTCCTCGATCTGCTTGACAACCTTTTCATAGATGCCCCCACTCGGGCAGCCTGTGATGATGATGCGCTTTTTATGTTTGGCGCCGCTCATATCTTTTTCGCGCAGAGCCTTGACGTAGGAGCGTAGCATGCGTATCTTTTCGCTTTTGTCGTAGATGTAGTCGCTCGCAAACAGCACCTGATGCATTTCGCTACCGCTAATCGGGCTTGGATTTAGCTTGCCAAGCTCCATTAGCTCGTTTAGCGCGTCTCGCTCCTCGTTAAAAATCTCTATCGTCTCTTTTAGTTTTTCGTCCGTTATTTGCGTGCCGAAACGCTGCTCCAAATAGCCTTTAAACTCCCGTAGCTCCTGCGTCCAAAGCTCCAAACTGCGTTTATTTGTCATATTTGGCAGCTCTAAAACGCGGACTTCCTTGTGCTTTGCTAGCAGTTCGTACATCTTTTTCTTGCCGTCGCAGGTGGTCTCGCCGACCACTACGTCGCTAGCGTTCATGTAGGGGCATTTTTTGGTTATCGCGTAGCCGTAGCTTGCTTTGATCAGCGGACAAAGATTGCGCGGAAGCTCGGCGTGAGCAGCGTTTATCGGTCCTTCGTCCGAGGCGCACAGGCTAACTGGTACCGCGCCCGCGGCGTAAATGAGCTCCTTTGGAGAATATGTGCAAAACGTCCCCACGACGCTCATTCCTTCGGCTTTTAGATCCTGGAGCGCCAGAGAATTTCGCTTTTTAAGCTCCGCAAAATCATACTTCATCTTTTCTCCTTTTTCCCATTATCGCAGCGCCCATCGCGCCGCAGTAGATTGCATTTTCGTGAGTAAAAATTTCAGCCCCTAGGTGCTCGCTTAGAAGCTGTTTAAAGAGCGGCACGTTGCTAAGCCCGCCGCTTAAAAAGTAAATTTGATTTTCCAGCCGTTTGATGAGAGAGGCGACCTTGTGCGCGGATGAGTCCACGATGGCGTAGGCGATCTCGCTCGTTTCTACGCCGTTTGCGCTTAGTGAGACGATCTCACTCTCGGCAAATACCGTGCAGGTCGAGCTTAGTTTGATAGCAGGATTTTTGCGGGCGGTTTTGTAAATTTCGCTTAGCTCTAGCCCCAGGCGGCCCGCGCTGATTTCTAAAAATTTGCCCGTGCCCGCCGAGCACTTGTCGTTCATGATAAAATCCGCGGGCTTGCCGTTTTCTATCTTGATCGCCTTGGTATCCTGCCCGCCCACGTCGATGACGGTGCAATCAGGCTCAAACAAAAAGTGCGCGCCAAGGCCGTGGCATAAAATTTCGCTCATGCTAAGCTGCGCGTACTCCACGCTAACTCGCCCGTAGCCCGTAGCCGTCACGAAGCCCTCGCTGTAGCCTTTTTGCTCCAAATTTTGCTTGATCTGCCTAGCGACTTTAACCGCGCTAAAGCCGCTGGGCAGCAAAAACAGCTCGCAAAATTTGCCGCACTCGTTCATAACGGCGACTTTTGATGAGGTTGAGCCGATGTCGATACCGATAAAATACATACTTTGATCCGTAAAAAATCTTTCCGGCACGCGGAGCTAAATTTGGGCATAAATTTAAACCCGTCAAAAATAAATTTGCAAAAATCGTAAAAAAGTATTTGTGCAAACGTAAATCGCGACCGCGATCTGCTTTGGTTGAAATTATAGCCAAAATCGGGCGTAAAAAGCGGCGAAAAATTAAAAAATATTGTTTTTCGGGTAAAATTCTAACTCAAAAGGCGCGAAAAGACGATACGCCGAGCAAATCTGAAATAAAGCGTTTCGTTTTACCTTGCGCAAGCTCTCGTAACGCTACGCTCATCGCAAAGACGCAAAAATCAAATACCGCGCTAAGTCAAACACCCTTTTTCTTCTTCCGCCGCGCCGTAGTCTTGCTTTAAGTTAGCCGCTACCATGCCCGCTTGCACGCGCTCTTTGGTAGCGTTTATGACGAGACTTTTGCATTTTTTGAGCTTTTCTAACGTATCTGCGGCTAGCAATGGCGAAAGGCCCGCCTCGCTAGAAAGTAAATTTAGCGCCGCAAGTAGCGCCTGGAATAATCTTTATCGGTATCTTTTTAAAATTTAACGCGCGATTACGGCAAAAACGCGGCGGAGCGTTTTTCGGCTTGGACGAGAAATTTAGGCGCGATCGGAAATTTCAAGCAAAGACAAAACGCATAAATTTACTAGACTTAAATTAATCGGCAAAGCAAAAGCCGCGAGCCTAACCCCGCGCTTTGGCGATGCAAGCGGTGACGGCCTGCATCAAAGCGCCGCGAAATCCGCCTTTTTCAAGCGCGGCAAGTCCCTCTATCGTGGTTCCCGCCGGCGAGCAGACCTCGTCTTTTAGCGCGGCCGGGTGCTTGCCGCTTTGGATCAGACGCGCCGTCCCTTCCACGGCTGCCGCAACGGCGTCGTAGCAAAGCTGCCTAGGTAGTCCGCCCCGCACGCCGGCATCGGCCGCAGCCTCGATAAAGGCGCACGCATATGCGGGCAGGCTGCCTGCGATGCCCGTAAAAGCGGCAAAACCGACCTCGTCTATCTCGTAAATTTTGCCTATTTTTGCGATTATCTCGCGCACGGTCTCTTTCTTTGGCTCGCTAAATCCAGCATCAAAGCAAAGAGCCGTGGCCGACGCGCCGATGCAAGCTGCGATATTTGGCATCGCGCGAGCGATATAAACGCCCTCGCCTACGATTTGCCTAGCGCGATTTATGCCAAAACCCGGCGCCAAAAGAAGTAAAATTTTGCCCGCAAGCTCGGGCGCGATCAGGCGCAAGATAGCCTCGTAGCTAGCGGGCTTAGTAGCCAGCACGACCGCGTCCGCTTCGCGCGCTAGATCCGTTTCGTTCGCGGCTATTTTTACGCCAAATCTTTGCCGCAAGGCTTCGTTTTTGCTTCTGGCGCAGGCTAGGATTTCAAATTTTGCCTCTTTTTCGCATTCGCGCGAGCTCGCGTTTTTATCCGTTTGCTCTAAATTTTCCGCCCTTTGCGCCTCGCTACTGCCGCTGGATTTCCGCTCGTCCTCGGCCGAGCTTCGCCCCGCGTCCGCTTCGTCAGATTGCGCGCGCCAAAGCGCCTCTATCATTGCGCCGCCCATATTTCCGCCGCCGATAAAGCCGATTTTAGGATTTTTCATTTTGCCGCCTTTTTTAGAGTGCCGATTTTGACCGCTTTGCCGGCAAACGCCTCGCGTACCGCCGCGCTATCCGCCCAGATAGCCCCCGTAACCTGCCCCGGCGTCAAGGTATAAACGCCGCCCGTCTGCGCCTCGTCGCTAGCCTTAAAGTCGTTGCCCACAACCAGCTCATAGACGTCCTTCGTGTCGTTTTCAAATTTGATCGCCGCTTTTAGCGTCGGCGCTTCGCCCTGTTTCGCCGCGCCCGCGTACTGATCGAGCATGTTTTTGCTAAGCTTGCCGTAGACGTCGCCGTCTTGGCCTAGATATATCCGCACGGCGCGCTTATCCGAGTTTTTGCCGCCCTTTTCGCCCTTGCTTACGCTAACGCTCATCTCATAGGCGGTTTCTCCCGTCGGGAAATCCTTAAATTTAGCGTCCGGGACGAAAACCCGCACGTTGTCCGTTACAGTTTTCGTCTCGTGCGTCTGCGGCGTTATGCCAGTTAGCACGAGCGTGGATTTAACATCCGCACCTTTGTCCGAAACAAGCGCAGAGATCGGCACCCGAGTAAGTAGAGTCGTCTCGTAGCAACCGCTAAAAATAAACGCCGCGGCAAGAACAAAGATAAATTTTAGTTTTTTCATCGGTTTCCTTTAAATTTACGCCGATTTTAGCATAAATTTCGCCTTTGCGCGCTTGCGCGCCGACTCGCGACGAGTCAAATTTTATCGCCGAAAAAGTCGCCGCTGATGCCATAAATCTAGGTGTCTTGCCGCACCGAAAAATAATAACTCGGCTTTAAATTTGACCCCAAATTTGAGCGTAAAGAGCCAAGGCGAAGTATTTTTGTCATAGACGAGGCGGATAAGCA
>CAUPYN010000127.1:0-5879 GCA_963515575.1 uncultured Campylobacter sp. | reverse complement strand
CCCGATACCTACCGTAAATATCACCGAGGATTTCGACTGGGACAGCGAGGTGGCGAAGGTGCTTTTTGAAAACACGGCGAAAATGGGGTCGAGCTATTTTCAAAATTTCGTCGGCAGCCAGTATACGACCGATGAAAACGGCAACCGCGTTGCAAACGACAAAGCCTATAAGCCGGGTCACGTGCGCTCGATGTGCTGCCGCTTGCAGCTAGATTTACGCGAGCTGCTAAAGCGCGGCGGAGGGCTGTTCGGTAGTGCGGAGATGACGGGCAGTATCGGCGTCGTGACGCTAAATTTAGCTCGCTTGGGTTATCTGTATAAGGGCGACAAAAAAGGGCTCTACACACGCCTTGAATATCTGATAAATTTAGCCAAATCTACGCTCGAAAAAAAGCGCAAATTTATCCAGGAGATGTACGAACGCGGCCTGTATCCGTACACCGCGCGCTACCTCAAGCACTTTAACAACCACTTTAGCACCATCGGCATCAACGGCATGAACGAGCTTTTGAGAAATTTCACGAACGACAAGGAAAATATCGCGACCGATTTCGGGCGAGAGTTTGCGATCGAGATGATCGAGTTTTTACGCGGTAAAATTCGCGAATTTCAAGAGAGCACCGGCAACCTTTACAACCTCGAAGCCACGCCTGCCGAGGGTACGACGTACCGCTTTGCAAAAGAGGACAAAAAGCGCTATCCCGACATCATCCAGGCTGGTTTTGGCGAAAATATCTACTACACCAACTCCACGCAGCTACCGGCAAATTTCACCGACGACGCGTTCGAGGCGCTCGATCTGCAGGACGAACTGCAAAGCTCCTACACGGGCGGCACGGTGCTGCACCTATATATGAAAGAGCGCATCAGCTCGGCCGAAGCATGCAAAGACCTCGTGCGCGGCGTGGTAAACAACTACAAGCTGCCATACATCACGATAACGCCGGTCTTTAGCGTCTGCGCTAAGCACGGCTACATCAGCGGCGAACACGAATACTGCCCGAAATGCGACGAGGAGCTTTTGGCGGAGTTTAAAGCGCAAAATGGCGCGAAATAGCGTAAATTTAGGCGGCAAATTTAGCTTTTAAATTTGCCGCCGCTAGCCGTGCCGACGCATTTTTAAAACCCATTAAACTCAATCAAATTTAAGCATTTTTAGGCAAAATACGCCAAAAATTTACGGAGCTTTTATGAAGAGACATTACGAAGTAGCCGTCGTAGGAGGCGGAATTTCGGGCTGCGCGCTATTTTATCAGCTCGCGCGCTACACGGACGTAAAAAGCCTTGCGCTTTTTGAAAAATACGAAGACTTAGCGACGCTAAATTCGCGCGGAGAGTGCAACTCGCAGACGATCCACTGCGGCGATATAGAAACGAACTACGATTTTGAAAAAGCCAAAAAGGTAAGCGTCGCGGCGCGCATGGTTGTAAAATACGCGCTGATGCACGGATACGCGGGCGAGTTTATGTTCTCGCACCAAAAGATGGTTCTAGGCGTAGGCGAGGAGGAGAGCGCGGCTTTGCGCGAAAGATTTAGTAAATTTCGCGAAATTTATCCGTATTTGCGGCTTTTTGATAAAGACGAGCTAAAAGGCCTTGAGCCAAACGTCGTTTTAAACGCCGATAAAAGCGGCGATAGAAGCGAAGAGATCGTGGCGATGGGCGTGCAAAGCGGCGAATACACGACGATTGATTTCGGGCGCGCGGCTAAGAGCTTCGTAAAAAACGCCCGAGATGTCGCGTCTAAGAAAAACCGCGACGCGGACGTGTTTTTAGGCTGCGAGATAGAGCGGATCGTCCGCGCTAGCGATGGCTTTTGCCTTACAGCTAAAGACGGGTGCGAATTTAGCGCGAACTATGTCGTAGTCGATGCGGGCGCGCATTCGCTGTTTTTGGCGCACAAGATGGGTTATGGGCTTGATTACAGCTGTTTGCCCGTCGCCGGGAGCTTTTATATGAGCGACAAACGCCTACTAAAGGGTAAGGTCTATATGGTGCAAAACCCAAAGCTGCCTTTTGCCGCGCTACACGGCGACGCCGATATCCTAGCGGACGGGCGCACGAGGTTCGGCCCCACCGCGCTACTGCTGCCAAAGCTCGAGCGATACCGCGGAAGCGCGACGTTTTGGGACTTTTTAAAGACGCTGAGGTTTGACGGCAGGGTGGCTAGGTCGATGTTTGAGCTGCTTTGCGATAGGGAGATTAGAAATTATCTATTTAAAAATTTCGCCTACGAGATCCCCTGTATAAATCGCCGTCTATTCGTCAAAGCGGCGCGAAAAATAGTACCTTCGCTAGCCTACGAAGACGTGAGATACGCGCGAAATTTCGGCGGAGTGCGCCCGCAGGTGCTGGATAAATCAAGCGGGCGTTTGATGCTGGGAGAAGCGGGTATAAACACCGGCGAGGGCATTAGCTTTAACATGACGCCAAGCCCCGGAGCTACTAGCTGCATGGCTAACGCGCTTCGCGATGCGCGCGAGGTTTGCGCCTTTTTGGGAAGGAAATTTAACGAAGATAAATTTGCGGCCGAGCTTTTGGATTAGCCTAAATTTTTAGATAAATACAATAAGGCGAGCCGTAATCGATTTTATCGATTTATCGACCTACGGCTCGATGCATTATTTTAAAATTTCATACGCGCCGTAGGATGTTTGCCGAGTTTCTTTAAATTTCGGCGATGGATTAATGAAATGACTATCTTTGCCAAAATTGCAAGCTTTTTTATAATAAACCGCCGTCTTTGCCAGATCCATTTTGATGCCGTCTCCTTTGCTGTATCTCTTTGCCGACATAGCGCTAGATAATCCTTCTTCCTGGTTACAAGCCTTGCCATGACGGATTGCCGACTTTAACGCATCTTTTTTGGCTACTTGCGTCGCTATGTATGATTCCGGGTATTTTATGCCTTTTTTGGCCCTTTTTGTATCATTATGCCATATCGTAAGGCAGCCTAGTTTGTTTTCGCCATCGCAGCTTTTTAACTGGTTTTAGTTTTTGTCGTCGTCCTCGTATCAAAAATCGGCTTTAAGGCAAGACTCCATATTGCCGTCATTGCATTCTTTTTCTGGCGTTTCAAATTTAGACGAACCAAACGCAAAATCAGCCGTAAACTCTAACGCAAATAGTGTTTTTCTCCTATATCTTTTAAATTTGCCGCAAATTTTTAAAAGACGATGAAATTTATTTGGCGGCGGAGCTTAAATTTTTACCCGGTATCGTTAGGCTTTCCGGTTTGCCGCCCATATCGCAGACTTCGGGCAGTTCGCCCCAGCGCGTAAAG
Source organism: uncultured Campylobacter sp. (assembly GCA_963515575.1). Classification (GTDB taxonomy): domain Bacteria; phylum Campylobacterota; class Campylobacteria; order Campylobacterales; family Campylobacteraceae; genus Campylobacter_A. Next base: position 2,596 of record CAUPYN010000127.1, on the reverse strand, counting down.
CCGAATTTTGCAAATAAATTTAGGCTTGCGGCGTTGCTAGAAAATATCAGCGCGACGATGTTTTTGATGCCAAATTCCGGCGCGCGTTCAAGCATAAAATTTACTAGCCGTCCGCCTAGTCCTTTGCCGCGAGCTTCGGGTGCTGCGTAGACGCTGATCTCGGCGGTGATGCGGTAGCCCTCGCGCGGATGATAGTCGCCAAGGCTACCCCAGGCTAAGATTTCGCCTTTTTGGTTTGCGGCGCCTATCTTTTGCGCGCCGAGATTTTTGCCGTTTGAGCCAAATTTTCTCTCGCAATCAGCTTTATCGTCTTTGCCTGCCAAATTTTTCTCGCAGATCTCGCGCAGCACGTATATCGGGCGATTTGCCGCCTCGTGCGCGTCAAACCACGCTTCGCGCTCCTCTATGCTAACCGGATGTAGCGCGGCCGTGGCGTTTTGCTCCAAAATGCTCGCGTTATAAATGCGCGCGATGGCGGCCAGATCGACCTTAATGGCGCGCGAGATTTCGTATTTTGCGTCGGCTGGATTTTCTTGCATCTTGGGTCCTTTTTAAATTTAGCTGATTTTACGCCAAATTTGATTAAAATAGCAACTTTGACTCCAAATTTAAACTAAAGGCAGGTCTTAATTTTAGCGCCGTAAAGGTGCTAGTCTAGCCGCCGCAAAAAGGCAAAATTTGCATTCAAAGGCGAAATCGCCGCAAATTTGAGTTATAATCTATTTTTAAATTTAACCTTGGATAAAGATTTGAAAATAGCTTTTTTTGACTCGGGTATCGGCGGGCTGAGCGTGCTTGCCGAGGCTCTGCGGCGGTTTAGCGGGGCGGAGTTCTTGTATTTTGCCGACGAGGATCATGTCCCCTACGGCACGAAAAGTAGGGCCGAGATCGTACGCCTGAGCCTCGATGCGGTCGGGTTTTTGGTCTCGCGCGGCGCGGAGGCTATCGTCGTTGCTTGCAACACCGCCACGAGCGCGGCCATCTCGGAGCTTCGCGGCGCATTTAGCGTACCCGTCATCGGCATGGAGCCCGCCGTCAAGCTCGCCGCGGACAGCTTTGGCGCGCGCCCGACGCTGCTCATCGCCACACCGCTAACGATCGCGGGCGAAAAACTCGCGCGCCTAGTGGGGCGGCTAGAGTGCGAGACGTGGAGCCTGCCGCTGCCTCGCCTCGTGGAGTTTGCGCAGGATTTGGAGTTTGATTCGCCTGCGGTTCGGGCGTATCTGAGAGAGGAACTAGCTAAATTTGAGCTTGAGCGCCTCGGTTCGCTCGTGCTTGGTTGCACGCATTTTAACTATTTCAAAGACGTTTTGCGTGAAATTTTGCCGTCTCACGTGCGCATCATCGACGGCATTGACGGCACGCTAAACCGCCTTGCTAGCAAGCTTGGCGGAGGGCTGAAACTCGCGCGCGGCGGGGATTTGCCCTCGCAGGCGACTAAATTTGACGCGGGCAGGCAAATCGGCGCTTTGAGTTTTGAAGGCGCAGACAAGATTTGCCGTAAAAATAATAACTGCAGGCAAAATTTGAGTTCGCAAGGCTTGAAAATCAAAGCAGACAAAGCAGATTTACCGTTTTTGCGAGAGGGTCAAATTTTACGCCCGCAGCGCTCAGACGGCCCAAATCTTGACGGCGCTAAAAATTCAAACGACTTTTACCGAGCGACAAACGACGCAAAAAGCTCGCTCCAAGGTAGCGACACCGCAAGTGTACCGGGCGTAAACGGCAAAATTTACTATCCAAACGGCAACAGCGTGGAGTATTTTTACTCCGGCAGATCGTTAGATGCGGCGCAACTTGAGCGGATAGGGATATTTTTAAAGCGGCTCGATGCGATGCGCGAGATTAACTAACGCCGTACCCGCCGCGCGCCGTTTTGCGCAATAAAAAGCGCGGTAAAAGGCAGGCTTGCGCGCAAATTTGATGCTGGCGGCTATGTAAATCGGCGTCAAGAACTACTCAAATTTACGACAAAAACAGCTAATCCAAAATCCATAAAAAGCAAATGCAGTTAAATTTGCCGCTTTTAAAGCAAATCAAAAGCCGAGGCTAAAGCGGTAAATTTAAAATCTAATCGTTTAAATTTAGCATTCGGCGGATTTTACGGCTCGTATCCGCCTCGCAAGATATAAAACGCCCGCACGGCCGCCTCAAACGGCTAGCCGCAAGCGTTTAAAAGAGCCGTTACGCTAGCTAAATTTTACCTTTTGGCTTGCATATACACGGGCTCTAGCTTCGCCGCGACCTCGCGCAGATCGGCTATACGGCTCTCGTTTGATGGGTGGGTGCTTAGTATCTCCGGCACGCTACCGCCGCTTTTTTTAGACATTTTTACCCAGACGTTTACCGCCTCTTTAGGATCGTAGCCAGCGCGCGCCATCAGCTCCGTGCCGATGTGGTCGGCTTCGCGCTCGTGAGAGCGAGAAAACGGTAGCGAGATGGTGTACTGAGCGGCCATGTTTATGGCGCCGGTAGCTAGATCGCCTAGTCCCGCAGCTTGCGAAACGGCGAAAATTCCGACGTTTGTGAGCATATCGGAGCTAGCTTGCTCGCGGCTATGCTCGCGCAATGCGTGCGCGATCTCGTGTCCCATAAC
>CAUPYN010000126.1:0-5882 GCA_963515575.1 uncultured Campylobacter sp. | reverse complement strand
GCTTTAAGGATAGCTTTAGCTATGAAAACGTAAAAGCGCAGATAACCGACCTGATAACCAAAAAAACGATTTTACAAGGATAGAAAATGAAAGAAATAGAACCTACCGTGGACGAGCTAAGCTACGAGCTTTCGATGATGCTAGAGGCGATGCTGTATTATGCCGGCGTGAAAAAAGATAGGCTCGAGGACGCAGCAGATACCTACATCGAGTGTATCGACGACGCGCTGGAAAACTCTGGCGCCGAGGGCGTGGACGAGGTGCTCGAAGTCGTCGAATACATGAAGAAAAAGCACGCTAAATTTTTCAAATGAAAACTCTAGCGCAAATTTTATTTTTTTCGGCTCTGGCGACTATGCTGGGCGGTTGCGTGTTTTTAAACGATCGCGGCGTGACGACGAAGTACTACAACGAGTGTAAGGAGTACTACGATGCGACGGGCGTCTATCACAAAGAGTGCCCTAAAAATATCATCGACTGGACGGAGTGATGGGTTTAGAAGCGGCTAGAGCGGCGAAAGCTAGGGAGCTAGCGGGTAAAACCTACGCGCCTTTGATGCGGGAGGTAGAGGAGCTGGCGGTTAAATTTAAAGGGCGCGAATTTGAACTTAAATTTGACGATATAGTCGAGATAAACGCAAATTTAAACCCAGCCCAGCGCGAAGAGACGCTGCAAACGGCGCTAAATTTACGCTCGTGGCGCAAGGGGCCGTTTAAGATAGACGATATATTTATCGACAGCGAGTGGAGGAGTTTTGTCAAATTTAACCTGCTTGCGCCGCACATGGATCTAGCGGATAAGGTCGTGGGCGATATCGGCTGCAACAACGGCTATTATCTCTTTCGTATGTTGCCCCAGTGCCCCAAAAAACTGATCGGATTTGATCCCGGCGTTATGAGCTTTTTGCAGTTTAAATTTATCGATGCGTTCGCGCGCTCGGATATAGAGTACGAGCTGCTAGGCGTAGAGCATCTACCGCACTACGGCGTCAAATTTGACGTGCTATTTTGTCTTGGCGTACTCTATCACAGAAGCGATCCGGTGCGTACGCTAAAAGAGCTAAAAGGTGCCTTAAATGCGGGCGGCGAGCTCTTTTTGGATACGATGTATCTTGATATGGAGGGCGATTTTGCCTTGAGTCCCAAAAATACATACTCAAAGATACCAAATATCTACTTCGTGCCGACTATTAGCGCGCTTTTAAACTGGTGCGAGAGGGCAAATTTTAAAGACGCGCAAATTTTGGCGACAAAGCCGACGGACGCGCACGAGCAGCGAAAAACCGAGTGGATCTTGGGACAGAGCTTGGGCGATTTCCTCGATCCCGTAGACCCTACGCGCACGGCCGAGGGCTATCCCGCGCCAAAACGGGTCTATCTAAAACTAAGCGTATAAAGGTAAAAAATGGACGAAAATATATACAAAGACGGCGGCAGCGAGGATACGATACTGCCGGAGGATGAAAACCCTTTCCGCAATGAGCTAAAAACCTCGCCGAATATAAAAACCAGCTTAAGCGGCACCGTGACCGAACTGGGATCAAACCAGGCAAAAACGAATTTTTTTGCTAGCGAAGAGATGGCTTCTGACGCCGAAGGGCTTATTCACAGCGGTTTTGTTTTCTCGGCGGCTAGCTATGCGGCGATGGCTGCGGTAAACGAAACCTTCAGTGTCGTGATAGGGGCCAAGATACATTTTTTCGCCCCAACCAAGATCGGCGAAAACGTGGAATTTGATGCCAGAGCCCAGTTTAACGATAGCGCCAAACGCGAAGTAAGAGTGATCGGCAAAACGCGTAATATCAAGGTTTTTGAGGGTACGTTTCAAGTGGTTGTTTTAGAAGATCACGTATTTAAAATTTATAAAGCCAACGTCCAAAAACAAGCCGCTCAAAGGCAAAGAAGCCGAGCCAAAGCCGAGGAAGAGGCGCAAAACTCTTAATTTTGCCTAAATTTAAAAGATTTTAAAATATCTTTTGACAAGCCTAGCGAAAAATCGGCTTAAATTTACGGCAAATTTATGTAAAAGGCGCAGATGAAATATGCATTTTTGCGTTATTGATAGTTTTACACATCCGTCGGTAAATCGCGGGAGGAATGATTTAAATTCACGCTAACTTTAGAGTGGGGCGTTATAATTTTGTCAAATTTGGTTTAAGGGTTTTTGCTGCGTTTGCGAATTGCAGACGAGCGCTTTTGAAAGAGATTTTTGTCGTACTCGTAGCTTCAAGCAGAGGAAATTTTAATCAGCAACGGGCTCCAGCCTAGCCTTGGTTAAATTTCTGCACGACTTTAAATTCGCCTTGCGATACTTTGCATTATCGCTTTACGTTTAAATTTGAAGCTAAATTTACAAATTTTGAGTTGCCAAGACCCGCACCTTGAAAATGTAAATTTAGAGTCGCTACGCAACAGCGCTAAAATTAACCTACACCAGGTGCAGCAACATCTCACGTGCAGTGGGGATGGTTGGGTTTTTGCGTCGCTTCGCTCGTAACTGCAAGCAGACAGTAAGTAGTTCTGCTTGCAGTTACGAGCCGCAGGCAAAGTAAAGTCCCCTTCCGCCTCCCAAAAAAAGAATTTGAAAATCTAACGCCTGATGACAAATTTTGAAGTTTAAAGGCGCGGGTCTGGGTGCGTAAAATGCAAAACCGTCAAATTTGAAGTCAAATTTGCGCGAATCAAATTTAATCAAAAATTTAAGCCACAAGGAGCGAAAATGCTTGGCAAAACGTTAAAAACAGTTGGAATAGTCGGCGCTTTGGCGCTATTTTTAGGTATATTTTTAAATTTACAAGGAGAACAGATGAATCATAAAACAAAAGAGTCTGCGACCGCGAACAAAACGATCGTGCTGGCGGGCGGGTGCTTTTGGGGTACGGAGGCCTATCTCAAACAGCTTCCCGGCGTAGTTAGCACCTACACGGGCTACGCGAACTCAAAGGTGCCAAACCCTAGCTACGAGCAGGTCTGCACGGGCGACACGAACGCCGCCGAAGCCGTCTGGGTCGAATACGACGAATACGTGATCGACCTGCCGCATTTGCTCAAATTTTACTTTAACACCATCGATCCCACCAGCCTAAACAAGCAAGGCGGCGACCGCGGCACGCAGTACCGTACGGGCATCTACTACACCGATGCGGCGGACGAGGCGGCGATCAGAGCCTTTATCGCCGAGCAGCAAAAAAACTACAAAGCGCCCATCGTAACGGAGGTCGCGCCGCTAGAAAATATCTACAAAGCCGAGGAGTATCACCAGGACTATCTGGACAAAAACCCGCACGGCTACTGCCACGTGACCTTTGAAAGCCTGCCTAAAAAGGGCGAAATTTTGAGCGACAAAAAGCGCGATATGAAGCAAAATTTGCAAAACTACAAAAACAAAGACGACGCAACGCTAAAAAATGAACTAAGCGCCATCTCATACGACGTCGTAAAGCACGCCGCGACCGAACGCCCACACAGTAGCGAGCTAAACGACGAGGAGCGTATCGGCATCTACGTCGATATCACTAACGGTCAGCCGCTTTTTAGCTCGTACGATAAATTTGACGCTGGCTGCGGTTGGCCGAGCTTTACTAAGCCGATCGACGCGAGCCTGATCGCCGAAAAGTCCGATCTATCGCACGGCATGGTGCGCACCGAGGTCAAAACCGCGATGTCGGACTCGCACTTGGGGCACGTATTTGACGACGGTCCGAGCGACAAAGGAGGGCTAAGATACTGCATTAACGGTACTGCGCTGAGATTTGTGCCAAAGGAGGAGATGGAGAAGCAGGGGTATGGGTACTTGATACCGTACCTCGACGCGCAATATTCTAAAAAGTAGCGGCTCGTTTTTTAAAAACGGCTTGTCTCGTGAGCGCTTTTTGCGGAGTTTGTAAAATTTTGGCTCGATGAACTGCGTGTTCTATCTTCGCCAAAATTTTACCGCACAACCCCAAAAATCATCTCGCGATACTTCGCCTTAACTTTTTACGTTCAAATTTACAAATTTTATCCACCGAGACCCGCATCTTGAAAACTCAAATTTAAAATTTGCGACGCTTTGCGTAAGCAAAGCAGTGTCGCCACATCTCACGTGCAGTGGGGTTGGTGGGGGTTTGGGGGCGGAAGGGGCGACGCTTCGTAAGTAGAAACCCCTTCCGCCTCCCAAGAAAAAGAGAAAGGCGGATACAAAAGGGAGTTCTTTTGCTTCGGCTTTGCCTCGCCTTGTGCTTAGCCGCACTTCGTTTGTTACTGTTAGGACGCACTCTCTTTGAGAGCTGCTAGCAGAGCGTAATTTAAACCCCTTTCCCCTTAACAAAGAAGTAAGATGACTTCAAACAATCGTTTTTGTGTAGAGAGGTTTTAACATATGGCGTCAAATTTGATCAACCCAAATTTAGCATTTTCAAGATGCAGGTTTCGGCAAGTAAAATTTAACTCCAAAAAAGCGGCAAAACCGAGTTAAATTTGCCGCTTAAGTTTGGTGGATGTCAAATTTGTCCGCCAAATCAAAGCTAAAATCAAAATTTAAGCCGTCGCTCCCTCGTTCATCGCGGCGTATTCTTCAAAGGTTCCTTTGAAATCGACTACTTCGCCGTTGCCTTTTAGGTGGATGATGCGGTTGGCAAATGCGTCGATGAGCTCTCTGTCGTGGCTCACGCAGATGACGTTGCCGCCGAATTTATACAGCGCCTCGCCTAGAGCGATGATGGCTTCGAGGTCGAGGTGGTTGTTTGGCTCGTCTAGTACGAGTAGGTTGCCGCGCTCTAGCATTAGGCGGCTTAGCATTAGGCGGTGCTTCTCGCCGCCGCTTAGGCTGCCGACTGATTTTTCCTGCTCTGCACCGCTAAATAGCATGCGTCCTAGGCACTTGCGGATCTCGTCTAGGTCCTTGTTGTTTTCGTCTTGCAGCCACTCGTAGAGCTTGAGCTCGCCGGTGATTTTGTTTGTCGTGTCCTGCGCAAAATAGCTAGGCTCTATCGTAGCCCCAACGTGCACGTCGCCGCTATCTGGAGCGACCTCGCCGATGATGATTTTGGCCAGCGTGCTTTTACCTACGCCGTTTGCGCCGATGATGGCGACTTTGTCGTTCTTTTCGAGCTTGAAGCTAAAATTTTCAAACAAAACTTTGTCGTATTTTTTGCTGACGCCGCGCACCTCTAATATCTCGTTGCCGATGTCGCGTTTGGTGCGAAAAAGTATGCTAGGATCGCGTCTGCTTGATACCTTGATCTCCTCGATGTCGAGTTTGTTTAGCTGCTTTTGGCGGCTGGTTGCTTGGCGGGCTTTGCTCGCGTTTGCTGAGAATCGCGCGATAAATTTCTCCAGCTCCTCTTTTTCTTTTAGCTTTTTGTCGCGCTCCATCTCGTGCTGTTTGGCAACCAGCGTCGAGGCGATGTACCAGTCGTCGTAGTTGCCAGCAAACTGCCTGATTTTCTTAAAATCTACGTCCAGGATGTGCGTGCAAACCGCATTTAAAAAGTGGCGGTCGTGGCTGATTAGCACCATCGTGCCCTCGTGGCGGTTGAGCTCGTTCTCTAGCCACTTTATGCTATCGATATCGAGGTTGTTAGTGGGCTCGTCAAGGAAAAGAATGTCCGGCTTTGGAAATAGCACTTGAGCGAGCAGGACTTTAAATTTATCCGAGTTTTCGACCTTGCTCATCGGCTTTTCAAAGTCGCTAAAGCCAAGCGAGCTTAGGATTTTTTCTATACGCACTTCGTACTCGTAGCTAGGATCCTCCTCGGCGCTTATCATCTCAAGCTGCGCTAGGCGGTCGTTTATAGCGTCGGTAAACTCTTCGCTCATGTTGTGCTGTTCTTTTTCTTTTACCGCGTCGTATAGGCGGTTGTTTCCGTATAGCACGGCGTCCTTGACGCGAAAGTTTTAAAA
>CAUPYN010000125.1:0-5884 GCA_963515575.1 uncultured Campylobacter sp. | reverse complement strand
TGGTTGGCGGCCATATAAAAAAGCTCTACGTCAAACTAGGAGACGTCGTAAAGGCAGGCGATATGATCGCTGAAATCGACTCTGCGACCCAGCAAAATAACGTAGATACTAAAAAAGCGCAGCTTGGGATTTACGAAGCAAAGTTAAATTCGGCCAAAGTAGCGCTTGAGATATCAAAGACCAAATTTAAGCGCGAGCAAGAGCTTTTTGCCAAAAACGCAACCTCAAAAGAGGAGTTTGAAAACGCAAAAAATACCCTAGCTGCAAACGAAGCCTCGCTAAAAGAGATCGAAGCGCAAATTGCGCAGGCTAAAATCTCTCTAAACACCGCTCAGATCGACCTTGGCTACACTAAAATCACAGCTCCAAAAGGCGGCGTCGTGGTCTCCGTGCAGGTAGAGGAGGGTCAAACCGTAAACTCAAATCAAACCACGCCCACCATCGTAAATATAGCAGACCTAAGCAAAGTACAGCTAAAAATGGAGATCGCCGAGGGCGACATCACAAAGATAAAAGTAGGCTCAAAAGTCGAATACTCGATCCTCTCCGAGCCAAACCGCAAATTTCTCGCCAGTATTAGCTCAATCGACCCGGGCCTCACCACGCTAAGCAACGGCAAATACGCCACCACTACAAGCTCCGGCTCGACCGCCTCAAGCTCGAGTAGTTCGGCGATCTACTACTACGCAAAAGCTATCGTAGATAACCCGGACGGCACGCTAAGGATCGGCATGACCACGCAAAACACAATCATCCTAGATAGCGCTAAAGATGCCGTCATAGTACCCTCGATAGCCGTTAAAAACGAAGAGGGCAAAAGCGTAGTCCATGTGCTAAAAAGAGACAAAAACGGACTGGAAACGGCCGAGCGAAGAGAGGTGCAAACGGGACTAATCGATAGCCTAAAAACTCAAATTTTAAGCGGAGTAGAGGAGGGCGAGGAGGTCGTGACGAAGCGAAACTCGGCGGCTGAAATCAATGCGATGCTCGAAAAAGAAAAAAGAAGAATGAAGCTCTAAGGCGACGTCTTGAAAAATTTGATAGAACTTAAAAACTTAAGTAAGAAATTTAAACTCGGCGATAATGTCTTTGATGCGCTAAAAGACGTAAATTTGAGCATAAAAAATGGCGAGTTTATCGCCATCATCGGACAAAGCGGCTCGGGTAAATCTACGCTCATGAATATCCTTGGCTGCCTAGATAATCCAAGCGGCGGGCAGTATCTGCTAGAAGAGCGCGACATATCTAAATTTGAAGGCGACGAGTTGGCGCGTTTACGCAGAGAAAAATTCGGCTTTATCTTTCAGCGCTATAACCTTTTATCTACGCTAACTACGCTGCAAAACGTGGCTTTGCCTAGCGTGTATGCGGGCGTTTCTAAAAAAGAGCGCGAGAAAAAGGCCGGCGAGCTTTTAGAAGGGCTCGGTCTTGGCGAAAAGCTGCAAAATTTACCCAGCAAACTTAGCGGCGGACAGCAGCAGCGAGTCTCGATCGCCAGAGCGCTCATAAACGGCGGCGAGATCATCCTGGCAGATGAGCCCACGGGTGCGCTAGATAGCAAAAGCGGCCTCATGGTGATGGAAATTTTAACGAATTTACACAAGCAAGGCCACACCATCATCATCGTTACGCACGACCCAAATATCGCCGCATACGCAAACCGCGTCATCGAGATAAAAGACGGTAAAATTTTGAGCGATACGGCAAAAAGCGAAGAAATTTTCGCCTCCGAAAAATCGGCGCCAAAGCAAAAAAATATCTTTAGCTTTTACAAAGATCAGTTTATCGAGAGCTTTAAAATGTCGATAAACGCGATCCTTAGCCATAAACTTCGCTCGGCGCTAACGATGCTAGGCATCATCATCGGCATCACATCGGTTATCTGCGTAGTAGCACTTGGGCAGGGCTCGCAGGAGCAGATCCTCTCCGATATCCGCGGTATCGGTACGAACACGATCGATATCCTAAACGGCAAGGGTTTTGGCGATATGCGCTCGGAACGGGTGAGAAATTTGACCGTTAGCGACGCAACTATGCTATCTAAGCAAGACTATCTAGATAGCGTCACGCCAAACGCCTCTGCTAGCGGTACGCTCACCTACGGCAACAAATCAGCCTCCGCGACGATTAAAGGCGGTAGCGAGGAGAGCCTAAACGTCATGGGCTACAAGGTAGAGGCCGGGCGGGTATTTACCGCCCAAGAGGTCGCAGAGTCGGCGTCCGTGATCGTGATAGATCAGCCCACTAGAGAGCAGTTTTTTAAAAACGAAGATCCGCTGGGTAAAACAGTGCTTTTTAACAAACGCCCCTTTAAAATCATCGGCGTAGTAGCTAAAAACGACAATATGTTTGCAGACTCCAGCACTCTGCGCACGTTTTCTACATATACCGCTGTCATAAACAAACTAACCGGCGATAGGCACCTGTCATCCATCACGGTTAAGGTAAAAGATAACGTAAACGCGCAAATCGCCGAGCAGAGTTTAACGGAAATTTTAACCGCAAAGCACGGTAAAAAGGACTTTTTCACCAGAAACTCCGATACGATCAAAAAAACGATCGAGGAGACTACTAGAACCATGACGCTGCTGATCTCTTGTATCGCCTTTATCTCGCTGCTAGTGGGCGGTATCGGCGTGATGAACATCATGCTAGTCTCCGTAACCGAGCGCACCAAAGAGATCGGCATCAGGATGGCGATCGGCGCGCGTCAGGGAAATATCCTCGAGCAGTTTTTGATCGAGGCGGTGCTGCTGTGTCTCATCGGCGGACTAATCGGCGTCGGAACAGCCTTTGGCATCGGCTATCTAGCAGAAAATTTCGCGCCCGGCGTAAAGATGATATTTTCGCAGACCTCTATCGTGGTAGCGCTCGTCGTTTCTAGCGCGATAGGCGTGATATTTGGCTATATGCCCGCTCGCAGCGCCTCGAAGCTAAATCCGATCGACGCTCTAACAAGGGAATAAAATGAAAAAAATCTCCATAATCCTAGCCGCCTTTTTGCTCGGCGGCTGCGCGGTAACGCAGATAAACGAAAACTACGAGCAAATTTTGCTAAAAGACGACGCAAATTTGACGGCGAATTTTAGGCTGGAGCGCGAGTGGTGGACGGGCTACGGCGAAGCGCGCCTAAACGAGCTAATCGGCCTCGCGCTAAAAAATAATATAGATCTGGCAAAATCAGCCATCGCGGTAAATAAAGCCCTAGCTCAAGCAGGCGTCTTGCAGGCTGATCTCGTGCCTAGCTTTAACGCAAATTTGGGCGCGCAAACGGATAAAAATATAAAAACGGGCGGCAGCTGGAGCGAGAGCTATAAAAGCGGCATCTCGCTAAGCTACGAGATCGATCTGTGGCGCAAGCTCGCAAACTCCGCAGACGCCGCTATGTGGGAGGCTAACGCGACCAAATACGACCTAGAGGCTGCTCGCCTAGCGCTCGTTAACTCCGTCGCGGACGCGTATTTTGAAGCGAAGTATCAAAAAGAGAGCATAAATCTATACGAAAAGACGCTAAAAAATTACGAAGAGTTAGAAGCCATCATAAAGGCTAAATTTGAGCTGGGCAAAGAAGAGGAGCTAAGCCTAAAGCAAGTAAAAAGCTCGGTAATCTCGGCTAAAAATAGAATTTTAAACGCGAGCAAGAGCCTTGACGCGGCGGAAAAAACGCTGAGAAATCTGCTAAACGTTAGACCTGAGTTTGAGTTAAATTTGAGCGGAAATTTGAGCGATATCTCGCCGCAGGGCGTAAATTTAAACGTGCCGCTTTACGTTATCGGCGCGCGTCCCGATTTGCAAGCCGCGATCTCGCGTATCAAAGAGGCGCTTTTGGGGGTTAAAGTTAGCGAAAAGAACTTCTATCCAAGCATCACGGTAGGCGCTGGTCTTAGCGGAAGCGGAGATAGTGCTAGCGAGGGGCTTAAGCTAAATTTCTTAAGCGGAAATATCGCGATAAATTTGCCGTTTTTAAACTACTCTAAGCTTAAATCAAAGTTAAAAATCTCCGAGCTAGAGTTTGAAACGATGAAGCTAAACTACGCGCAGACGCTAACGACCGCGCTAAACGAGATCGACGCGAGCTATAAAAATCTGCAAAAAGACGAGGCGGTTTTGCGAAATTTAAACGAAAATTTGCAAAATCTAAGCTCTATCAGCGACATATACAGGCTCAAATACGACTACGGTAAAACCGAGCTAAAAAACTATCTAGAGGCGCAAAATTCGCTGCTTGAAGGTAGGATCAGCCTGATCGCTCAAAAATATAAAATTTTACAAGACGAAATCGGTATTTATAAAGCTGTGGCTGGGCGGGCGGAGTAAATTTAACTATGCCGCGCGCCTAATTTGCGGTTTTGATTTGGAGTGCGTTAAATTTGCGGCAAATTTGGCGGCTAGTTAAATTTAGCTAGCCGCCAAATGACCTTGCAAATTACTCGCGCCGTTTGCCTAGAAAATAAAACAGTCCCGCTAGCGTCGCAAAAAGAGCAAGCATAGATCCGGCGACGATAGCCGTGCCGTTTTGAAAGCCGTTTAAAAACATTCCGTTCGTATTCATCCCAAAAAATCCCGTGATCAAATTTAGCGGCAAAAATAGCGCCGAAAGCAGCGTCAGTATATAGATGTTTCGGTTGATTTTGTCGTTTTTTAGGCTTTGGATATGCGCGTAGATATCGTCTATCCTAGCGGCATTTTCGCAGGCTGCGTTTTTTAGCACGCCGGCTTCGTAGACGTAGTTTTTGAGCTGTTTTTTTAGCTCGGGCCTTTCGTTTTGACAGATCGCCAGAGCCTCGTAAAAGTGCGAAATTTTATTTTGAAATTTGCGTATTTCGTATTTTAAGATCGCGTGCTTTTTGATAAATTTAGTAAAATCCCTCTTGCCCGTGTAGATTTTCTCGTAGCTTTCAAGCTGGGCGGAGTGCTCGGCGATCTTGGCGCGAAACTCGCTCGTTATCTTTTTTACTACGCGTATAAACTCCTGCGAGCCGCTTTCGCTGCCATCCTGGGCGTAAATTTTGTCGTCTTTAAAGATAAATTTATAGTTTTGTTCGCTACCGTCCGTAACTAGATAGACGTACTCGCACTCCTCGTCGTAAAAGTACCCAGAGATATCGCGCTCGCTCACGGTTTTGCCTTATATGCTCGGCGCGTCTTTACCGCGTTTGGCGTAGAAATTTCGCCTAAATTTTTCAAATTCGCCCGCCGTTATCGCTTCTCTCATCTGCCGCATCAAATTTAAATAATAATGCAAGTTGTGTAGGCTTGCCAAACGAAAAAACGTCAGCTCGCCCGCACGGTATAGGTGGCTAAGATAGGCGCGAGAGTAGTTACGGCACGCGTAGCAGTCGCACTCGGGATCTATCGGAGCGCGGTCGGTTGCAAATTTTGCAGACTTGATATTTATCTTGCCAAAACTCGTAAATAGCGTGCCGTTGCGCGCATTTCGCGTCGGCATCACGCAGTCAAACATATCCACGCCGCGAGCCACGTTTTCTACTAGGTCTTCTGGAGTGCCTACGCCCATGAGATAGCGTGGGCGCGCCGCGTCGATGTATGGCATCACGGCCTGCACGGCATCATACATCTCTTGGTTGCTTTCGCCTACGCTAAGACCTCCGATAGCAAGCCCGTCAAAAGGCATCTCGCACAGCGCTTCGGCGCAAAATTTACGCGCCGCCTCGTCCGTGCCGCCTTGGATTATGCCGAATATATTTTGCGTGAGTCCTTCGCCGTTATTTTGCTTAAATTTATGGTAGTCTATCGCCTCTCGCGCCCATTTTATCGTGCGTTTGATGCTTAGCTCCACGCGCTTTTTTTCAGCAGGAAGTGCGACTAGATCGTCTAGGATCATCATAATGTCGGAGTTTAGGTCGTACTGGGTATCTAGCAC
>CAUPYN010000124.1:0-5885 GCA_963515575.1 uncultured Campylobacter sp. | reverse complement strand
CGCCAGTCGGTGCCGTTGATATACTCGCTGATAGTTTGGGTGGAGTTGATGTAGGTGGTGTCTTCGTTTAGTCCTAAAATTTGCTCGCGCTGAAGCTTGTGCGTGTGGCGGTAGAGCATAAAGCTCTTCATCACATCGAAGTGTCCCGCGTTAAAAAGCGCCTTTTCGATGTAGTCTTGGATATCTTCGACGCTTAAAATTTCCTTGTCGAAAACGTGCCCCATCACGTCTAAAAAGACCTTTTCGTCGTATTCTTTACTCTCGCTTTCAAAGGCTTTTTTTATGGCGTCCGCGATCTTATACGGCAAATACTCTTGCTTCGTGCCGTCGCGTTTTAGGATAAATTTCATTTCGTTCCTTGCGTTAAATTTTGGTAATAAATTAGACGAAAGTATAGGCAAAGTTGGCTTAAAATTTAGTGACCGAAATTTGCTCTCCGGGCATTTTGAAAATGTCATTTTTTAGTTTTTTATTATGTTTATAGAGCGTATTTTAGGGAAATACACTAAGTAGAGCTTAAAATTTAGTTTTATATTATATGACAATTATTATCATAATTTACCGCTGTAAATATGGCTTTAAAGGGTAGAATTTAAAGAATAAGGCCGTAACTTTTAAATAAATAATTTCAAATCCCAAAGGGAAAACCTTATTCTTTAAAAATCTTATTATAGTACAATTTTGACAAAAATTAAAGTATATCTTAACTTTTAAATAAATATAACTTGACTATTCATAAAATAAATAATATAATGCCTTCAACATTAAAATTTAGGGATATACCTTGAAAGGCAGAAAAATAATTAAGTGCATTTTAAAATACAGCACCAAGAACCTTGTTATGGTAGTATTTTTCGGTTTTCTTACAAAAGTAGAAATTTTTAGCATAATTTCCGTGAATATGTAGACTTTCAATAAAAATAGTAATATAATTCACGTAAATATTTAAAAGGAAAATATTTTGGGCGATATAGTTAAAATTTTCGCCGACATAGGCGAAATATATCAAAAAGACGAAAAGCGTCTCAAAAACGAAGCCTACAAATACGACGCAATCAAAGCGTATCTCTGCGACATAGAAACCAAGCGAATAGAGCCGAATTTAAACATAAGTAAAGACGATCTGATAATATGCAGAGCTAGTACTGGTACAAATTCGGGTAGCCTTTTTCCGAACTATCCTTATTCTTCAGATCCAAAAAAAGTAATACGGGAAATTTTAAAAGGAACTAAAAATTTACTTAAATTTTTTCAGCCTAACGAAATAAAAGAAAAACATATTTTATCCATTTTATCAAGTATAGATGAAGAATTTTTTAGTGAGTTAATAGATGAGATCAAAGACCTTGATGAGATAAAAAAGGAAAAAGGCAAAAAAGTCGCTACTTTTTTCTCGCTCTCATACAAAGGCAAGCCCGTTTCTGCCTATTTTAAGCAAATTTTTGAAAATCATATCGGCGTAAAAGAGCAAAAATTATCTTACGGATACGATATTTTAACAAACAAAAAAGGTATCGGCGGCGATGCAAATTTAGCGTTTTGCTCGGTAAATGAGATGCCTGACAATATGAAAAATTTAAAGATAAAGTTGCTGCCAATAAGTGCTGCAAGCGCACATAAGATACGAGTCGGATTTTTAGCGGCAGATAAATACTTGTCTCATATGTTATTTTGCGCAAATAAAATAAGTTATTATATGGCTATTTTACCGACCGTTCTTACGAAAGATAAAATGATCTTTGAAAAAGTTATAGAAAAAATAAGTCGAATAGAAAAATCAAACATTGAAAAAATTGAAAGCGGTGAATATTCTATTGATCGTTTTTTAGAAAAAGCGGCCAAAGAAGAGAGTGGAATGCCTGTTTTGAATACTATATTGTTTTACTCAAAAAGGGATGCCTCGATAAATATGTTATTACAAATAGACGATGTTTTGCCGTCTTTTATATCTAATACTTCCGAGCAAATGAGCAATTTTGATATAAGCGCTTTTTCTCCTCACAACAATCAGAATGTTATCTTTGTTGAAAAGTTATTTAATAATAAAATAGAAGTAATTAAATTTTTACTATCAAGAAACAAATTTGACACAGACATAATGATTAATAAATATCATAGATTACTTTATAATGGCAAAAGCTTTATCAATTGGACTAGTTGCTTTAATGGCTTTAGAATTCAATATGGTATCGATGCGATAAAAAGATATCAAATTCTTTTTAATAAGTTAAATATTTTAACGAAAAAGATTATACTTCAAAAGGAGTTTAGCGTGGAAGAGATAGAAAAAATAAAAGATATGAAAAAAGAGGAAATCATAAAATTTCTCCTAAACAGTACTGATTTTATAAGAGAAGATAATGTTTTAAACTCCGCTTATTTATTGGGTATGTTGTCGGCAGGACTAATTAATTGGCAGTATGCTTTATATAAAGGTACGGCTTTTGAAAAGTGGCTAAACAATAGCGGTGCAATAACAAAAGAGTCGCTAGATAGGATTTACGCAAAGAGCACATATGTTTATAAAACTCTAAAAGATATAGCGGGTAATGACAATAAAACCATTCAATATATAGACTATTATCTGCTGGAAAGTCTACCAAAGGCTATAATGTCAAAAGAACTAAAAAAGAATTCTTATTTAACTATAGCATTTGCTATGGGGGGGCGGGATTTTAACATATTTCTAAAAAATAGTAATACAAAAACAAATAAACAAGGAGATAAAGAATGAAAAAAAAGGAGATATTGTTCCTGTGGGATGGCGAAAATTTTAATCCAAATGGCGATATGTTGCGTAATAATGCCCCAAGAATGGATGATGATACAAATATTGCCGAGGTTACGGATGTTAGGATAAAAAGAACAATTAGAGATGAGATAATGAAAACGGATCATGATTCCATCTTTATAAAAGAATATCGAGTTGATAAAAGCGTATTAGACGCTAAATCGGCTTTAAGACAAACAATAGATGTTAGCAAGGGTAAATCCGAAATAGAACAGGAAATCCTTTCTAAATTTATTGACATAAGGGCTTTTGGAGGAGTTTTGCCAATAGCTGATAAAAAAAGCAAGTCGAAAACTAAAAAAAATGACAATGCCGATGATCAAGAAAAGGACGCCGTCAGCACAACATCTGTCACTTTTACCGGCCCAGTCCAATTTAGAATGAGCAAGTCTTTACATAGAGTGCAACCCAAACATATTAGAGGAACCGGAGCATTTGCTAGTAAATATAGCGAAAACGATAAAGGCGATCAAAGAGAGCAGGTTACATATAGAGAAGAAGATTTTCTAAGTTATGCTATTTTTGCAACTTATGGTATTTTTGATAACAATAATGCTAGAAATACCGGTTTTAATGAGGATGATGCAAAAAAAGTTTTAAAGGCATTGTGGAATGGTACCAAAAATCTAATATCTCGTTCAAAAGTAGGGCAAATGCCTAGATTTATGCTTATAATTACATATCAGGACGATACTTTTATGGGAGATTTAAACAACTGCGTGTCTATAAATAGTAGCAAAGAAGACGAAGCCATAAGAAATATCTATGATTATACTATTAATTTTTCAAAGCTAAAAGCTAAAATACAAAAATATAGCAATAAGATAGAAAAAATAGAATATTTGGTAGATTTTGATTTTGAACAAATTAATAAATCAGAATTTGATATAAATTGGAATAAAATCGAGTTGTAAATGCAAATAATCGCTTTTAAATTGATGGGCGATTACGCTCATTTTTCGCATCCTGCGACGATTTATTCGAGCTTAACTTATCCTATACCACCCAAAACGACAGTTATGGGGTTTTTAGGTGCTGTTATTGGGGAAAAAGAGTATTATAAGTTATCAAACATAAAATATAGCGTAATTATTGATAACTCTATATATAAGAAACGTTTTGTTTTTAATGGGGTAAGTAAAGCACTTGACGCTAGCATGCACATTGAAGAAGGCTATCAAGACAATAGTGTTAAAAAGCAGTTTTATAGAGAAGTCATTAAAAATCCGTCTTATGTCGTAATTTTAAATCTTGAAGAGCTTGCCTCTGAATATCAAAAACATATAGTTCAAAATTTAAAAGAACATAAAAGCGTGTATACTCCATATCTCGGGATAAATTTTTGTATAGCTGACTTTGAGTGGATAGATATTTATAATTGCTACAAGATAGAAGAAAGTGAAAGCAAGATTGATTCTTTTACGTTAATTGATGATTTTATATTTGAACCAGATCTTTTTAATATAAAAATTACAACTGCCAAAATGGCTTGCGATTGTGAGAAGAATAGGATTTTCAAAGATTTCAAAGATTTTATTATAAAAGTTGATGGCTTAGAGCCTATTAAATCTAAAAATTCAGGCAACATCTATCAAATAAATGACTATAAGGCATATTTTGTATAAAGAATTTTTTTCGCATCACCCAGATAAATTACTCAAGAATCATATATTAAATATGGTTGGCGAGGAAGATAGTGAATTAGAAAAATGCGTAAAAATTTATCACGATATTGCAAAGTTAAAGTGGCTTTTCCAAAAATACATAAGAACCCTAGATGAAAAAATTTTAGGGAAAGAGCATTCTTTGCTGTCAGCATATTTCTTTATGCTAAATTCAAATTTTGGTGATATAGAAACAGCCTTTGGGTTTTTGGCCATTATTTCGCACCACGGTAGTGTAAATAATTTTTACGATATTGTTGCGAATAATAAAAACTTCGGTGGAAATTTTGAAAAAAGCGTAGAGTTTAACTATTGGGATGAAGTGGCGAAGAGCGCTTCTTCATTTGATTTTTATAAAAATATAAATATGAATAGACAAAAACTTTTTGAAAAAGCGAAAGAGTTAAGAGAAATTTTACAAGATATGGAGCTTGATGATAATTTTACCTATTGTGATTTCATAGATTTTAAAAGCTTATATTCAAATTTGGTTTATAGCGATAAATTTGAAGCTATCTTTAATGAACCGAGGCAAGAAAATAAACAAATTCCGCTTTGTGAGCTAGAACGGCATATTTCAAAATTATCGGAAAAATCGATTGACGAAAAACCAAATAAGCGAGATATATTTAGAAATTTTGTTTTAAACAACTTTGATGAAAATTACAAACTTTTTACTTTGACCGCACCCACGGGCTACGGCAAGACTTTAACCGCTCTAAATTTTGCTCTGAAATTTAACAAATCTCGCATAATTTATGCGCTTCCTTTTACTTCGATAATCGATCAAACCTATGATATTATCGCGAAAATTTATAAAAATAGCGATATTTCGGTTAGTAAGGCTCACCACAAAACGACGATAGGCGAAGAAAATCTAACCGAGGAGGATAGGTATTCTAAGATCAAATTTTTGATGGAATCTTTTAGCGGCGAGATAAACGTGACTACGCTTTATCAGCTTATATTTGCGCTATTTGGCAATAAAAACAAAGACAACGTCAAATTTAATCAGCTCAAAAATAGCGTCGTTATCATCGATGAGGCGCAAGCGATCCCATATAATTTTAGAAAAGATTTTATCCTGCTTTGCGAGATCATCTCGCAGCGGCTCGGCACTATTTTTATATTTATGTCGGCGACGATGCCGGTTATAAAAAGCGAAAATTTTAAAGAAATTTCAAATTTGGATTATTTTTCAAAGCAGGATAGATACGTCATAAAATGGCTTGATATAAGCGGCGAAGAGGGGCTTTTAGAGAAAATTTGCGAAACCACAAGAGATAAAAATACCCTCGTCGTCGTAAATACGATCAAAAAAGCGCAGGAGCTATTTGTAAAACTAAGAGATAAATTTAACTGCTTTTGCCTAAACGGATATATGTATGATTGGCATAAGCGAGCGATTATAAGAATGGTAAGATGCGGGA
>CAUPYN010000123.1:0-5925 GCA_963515575.1 uncultured Campylobacter sp. | reverse complement strand
GCTCAAATTTGGCCGTCGCTGTTTTCGTCCTATTTTATATTTATATTTAAATTTTAGTCGTGAACGCCACTAAAAGATAAATGCAAATTTATCTAAATTTTAAAATTATATCGTTTATAACCGCGTATTAAGCAAATAAAATATAATATTCCGCATATAAAAATATAAAATAGAATATTTTTATAAAATTCTAATAAGGAGCTTAAATGAAAGGTAAAATTTCCCTTGCCGCGTGCGCCGTATTAGCGGTATTTTCCGCGCAGGCAAACGCCGCCGAGGCTAACGTGCCCTCGCCTGCTAAAAGCGCAAATCAAGCAAATAGCGTTCAGGACGTCGAGCTTGGCGGCGTCGAGATAAACAGCGTCGGCGACAATATCAGCGAAAGCGGCATCAGCGAAGGATTTTTAACCAAAAACGTCCAGCAAGGCATGCTAGCGGGCAAAAAGGTCATAAATTTACCCTACCAAATCAACACCGTAAGCAAGGAGATAATGAACCACCAAGGCGTAACGGGCTACGAAGAGGCGGTTAAATTTTTCTCGTCCGCGCAAATTCAGATGCGAGGCGGCGCGACGGTCGGACGTCCGCAAACGCGCGGATTTGAGGGCAGCGTCGTGGGCAATAGCTTCTGGGACGGCTTTTACACTATCTCTACGACTGCGATACCTATGGCGATGTTTGAGAGTTTTCAGGTGCAAAACGGCATCGCCGGCTCGCTTTACGGAGCGCAAAATCCGGTCGGCATTTTTAGCTACACCAGAAAGCGCCCGACCGAAAATCAGCAAACCGTTTGGGCGGACTACACTAGTCGCGCAAATTTCGGCCTAGGCTTTGATAGCTCTATGAAATTCGACAAATTCGGCTACCGAGCCGTGTTTTACGGTAGCGACGGCGCAAAGCAGGTAAAAGACAGCAATCATCAACGCCGCCTAGCTAGCGTGGTTTTGGAGTTTTATCCGACCGACGCGCTTACTTTTGAGACGGCGGCTAGCTATTACGAGCACAACACCGCGGGCTTTGCGGGACAATTAGCCCTTGGCGTAACAAACGGCAAGTTATCAAACGGACTTTACGTACCAAAGGCCGTAGATAGCAAGACTAAGGGCTTGGGGCAGAGCTTTGGCGGTATGACTCTAAAAACCACGACCGCAAGCGCTAAATTTAAATACGCGCCGCTTGAGCATTGGTATTTTGAGGGCGGTATGCAGTTTCAGCGCGCCGACCGCCACATTCATAGCGTGGTAAACTACCTTATACCGCGCGGTAGAACCTTTCGGGGCGTGACCTATCAAAGAGACGGCGACTACGTCACGCGCCACGACGGCGGAGCGACCGCGGCGTATAGATTTGATCTGCCTAGCGGCTATCTAAAAGCGGTCACCGACTTTGATACTTGGGGGCTAAATCACGATTTTAGCGTGCAGGCAAACGGCTACCGATACGTGCAGTATCGCTATAAAAACGTCTCTACGCAGTCCTGGATAGGCGGCGGAAATTTATATAGCCCGCGCGTTTATTCAGGCTCGAACGCAAAGCGCGGCTCTGATCTATACAAGCTAAGCACAACTGATATGTTTAACGTCTCCGTGCTAGACGACATTACGATAAACGATCAATTTAGCCTCATGCTAAGCCTCTCAAACGCGTGGATAAAAGAACGCGGCCGACCGGTAGCAAGCGGCACACCGCCTATTCTAAGGCCGATAACTACGAGATATAACGAGAGCGGTCTTAGCTGGGCGGTCAGCATAGTTTATCATCCTGAGCATGAAGTAAGCTTATACTTTACTTAATCAGATAGCTTACAACAAGGCGGCAGCGGCACGAACGCCGACGGTTCGGCCGTGGTTTTAAAGCCTTACCGCTCTAAGCAATACGAAATCGGCGCCAAAGCGCGCGCGGGCGAAACCGATATGAGCGCGGCGCTGTTTAAAATTTCGCGTCCGATCGCCTATCAGGCTAACGGTGTTTACGACGTCCAAGGCGATCAGGTAAATCACGGCCTAGAACTCATGGCTGGCGGCAAGCTAACTAGCGATCTAAGCGTGCTAGGCGGCGTAACGCTGATAGACGCCAAATTTAAAAATCCGCGCCTAAAAGAAGCCGAGGGCAAATACGTAAACGGCGTGCCCAAAGTAAATGCCAATATGCTCTTTGACTACGCGGTGCCCGGCACCCAAAAGCTCGCGTTTAGCGCAAATTTCCACTACACGAGCAAGATGTACGTAGACGATCTAAACACCGCCGCGATTCCTAGCTTTTTTACGACCGATCTTGGCGTGCGCTACACGAGCCGCGCGATGCTAGGCAAGCAAACGACGCTACGATTTAACGTAAATAACGTATTTAACAAAAAATACTGGGCTGGAATGTATCCTGCAAGCGCGGACGGAGCTGGCGGCGTAGGAGCTAGCGGAGTGCTCGGGTCGGCAAACGGACTGACGCTGGGAGAGAGTAGGACGTTTATGCTTTCAGCCGAAGTTAAATTTTAGTTGATTTGCAAATTTAGCGGCTTGTCTTTTTCCGCTATACTTTGTTGAATTTTACCTTGCTTCATTGCGGCGGGACACACAGTCCGCCGCATTCGCAAGGCAAAATTCGCCGCGTCTAGCGAAAAAATCGTTTTGCGGTCGAATTTGAAGTCAAGTTTTTAAATTCTGGCTTCAAATTTTACCCACCGAGACCCACACCTTGAAAATGCTAAATTCGTTACGCTTAAATTTAACTAAAAACCCGCGACGCTTTGCATCAGCAAAGCTATGTCGCCGCATCTCGCATGCAGTGGGGTTGGAGAGGGCTTCTGCGTCGCTACGCTAGCAACTGCAAGCAGACGGGGGCAGCTCTCAAAGAGAGTGCAAAGCAGAGCGTAATTCAAGCCATTCCCCCCCTAACAAAGAAACAAAATTGTTTCAAGCAATGTATCAAATTTAGTTAAACAAATTTAGCGCCCCCAAAGATTCGGATCTGGGTGCGTCAAATTTGTATGCGTTTCAAATTTAAAATATAAAACCGCCGCGCGAGCAAAACAAACCATCCCTCCTCGCCGCTTTTGCATTTTTATAAATTTAAGCCCGTTTGGGTATAATCTGCCCTTTTAAACGCGAGGAAAATATGCCCCTTTCAAAACTAAATCAAGAACAATACGCCGCCGCGACCGCTCCTGCCGGACACAATCTAGTCATAGCAAGTGCGGGCACCGGCAAAACCAGCACCATCGTCGCGCGCATCGCTCATCTGCTAAATTTAGGCGTAAAGCCCGAAAAAATCCTGCTGCTAACCTTCACCAACAAGGCCGCAGCCGAGATGATCGAGCGTCTAAACCGACATTTTGATAAAAAAATCACCTCGCGCATCACGGCTGGCACGTTTCACTCGGTTTCTTATTCGCTGCTTAAATTTCTAGAAAAACCGGTCACGCTAAAGCAGCCTAGCGAGCTAAAAACGCTACTAAAATCGCTCGTAGAAAGGCGCAAATTTAACCATCTAAGCGACGTTAAACCATACGGCGGCGCCTATCTTTACGACGCGTATTCGCTGTATCAAAATTTAGCCCTAAAGCAAACGTTTGGCGAATGGCTAAAAGAGCGAAGCGACGAGCAAGGCGTATATGCCGAGATTTATGAGGACGTTTTGCGCGAATTTGAGGACGAAAAGAGCAAATTCGGCTATGCGGATTTTAACGACTTGCTTATCAAAATGCGCAACGAACTAAGAAAAGGCGCACCGCTAAAATTTGAGGAAATTTTAGTCGACGAATACCAGGACACAAACTCCCTGCAAGGCTCGCTAATCAGCGCTTTTGAGACGAAAAGCCTCTTTTGCGTCGGGGATTTTGACCAGAGCATTTATGCTTTTAACGGCGCAAATATCGAGATCATCGGCTCGTTTAAGGACCGCTTCGCAGACGCTAAAATCTACGCGCTAAACATCAACTACCGCAGCAGCTCCGCCATCCTGGCACTTGCCAACAAAGTCATCGCAAACAACCCGCGCCTTTACGAAAAAAAGCTAGTCGTCGGCCGCGAGGGCAAATTTACCTCGCCAAAGCTGCTGGTTTATAGCGAGCTTTTCGACCAGTACGCCAACATCGCGCAGATCATCGCCGTTAGTAAATACAAAAAAGAAAACATCGCCATCATCTTTCGCAACAACTCAAGCGCCGACGGCCTGGAAGTCGCGCTGCGAGAGCTTGGTATCGGCTCCAAGCGAAAGGGCGGCGTGAGCTTTTTTGAGAGCCGCGAGGTGCGCGCTGCGATGGATCTGCTGGGTATCCTCATCAACCCAAAGGATATCATGGCCTTTATCCACGTGTGCGAATATGCAAAAGGCGTCGGCGCGGCGCTTAGCAAGGAGATTTTCGAGGTGCTAAGCAAGGTCGGACACGGCGATATCGTACGCGGATTTTTACAGCCGGATGATGGCGTGGAGGCCTTTGCCAAAAAGACCAAAAACTACCAGCTGGGGCTATTTGACGAGCTTGACGAGGTCGGGGAGAAGTCTCGCTTTGCTAAATTTAACTTTTGCGAGGATTTTTTCGCTCACCCGATTTTAAAAATGCAAAAACTAAGCGAGAGCGGCGGACAGTTTTTGTATGAAATTTATAATTTTTTAAGCGCCGCCAAACGCCACTCGCGCCCGACCTCGCTGATAGACGATCTCAAAAATAGCAAAATTTACGCCCTCATCGCCGACAATCTCGCTACAAAGCGCGCCACGCAAAAAAACGGCAACATCGACGAAGCGCTAAAAAAAGAGGCCCTGGAGCGCATCGCGGGCAAGCTAGAGGTACTGGGCGAACTAGCCAAAAACTACTCGGAGGCGGAGATATTTTATAACTTTATCACGCTGGGTAGTAGCGAGATGAGCAGCGGCGAAGGGGTAAATCTGCTAAGCGTGCACGCCTCAAAGGGGCTTGAGTTTGACCTTGTTTTCGTAGTCGATCTCGCGCAAAATCGCTTCCCAAACCTCAAACTCATGAGTATGGGCGGCTCGCTCGAGGAGGAGCGGCGGCTCTTTTACGTCGCGGTCACTCGCGCGCGCGACGAGCTGATTTTAAGCTACGCCAAATACGACAAAATCAAAAAGATAAACTACCAGCCCAGCCAGTTTTTGATCGAGGCGGGGATGGCAAGTGCTGGGATTTAGACCCGTTTTTGTTACCGGCTTTTGTTTAAATTTAAGCCTAAAAAGCCCTAGAATACGAGTATTTTGATAAATTTAATAAATTTAGTAGTATAATTTTTAATCTTAAATCAAGGAAAATAAATGAAAATAAATTTTATAGATTTGCAAGGACAATACCGAAAATACAAAAACGAAATCGACGAGCAAATCGCGCAGACGCTAGATTCTAGCGCGTATATCGGCGGCCAAAAGGTCGCACTGCTAGAGGAAAATTTAGCTCGCTTTAGCGGCGCAAAGCACGCCATAGCCTGCAGCAACGGCTCTAGCGCGATATTTGTCTCGCTTTTGGCTCTTGGTATCGGGTACGGCGACGAGGTCATTACGTCTCCTTTTACCTTTTTTGCGACCGCCGAGATGATAGCTTTAACGGGAGCTAAGCCCGTGTTCGTCGATATCGACGAAAAAACCTACAACATCGACCCAAGCCTAATCCAAGCCGCAATCACGCCAAAAACCAAAGCCATAATGCCCGTCTCGCTTTTTGGTCAAATCGCCGATATGAAGCGCATTAACGAAATCGCCGCAAAGCACGGCCTAACCGTCATCGAAGACGCGGCGCAAAGTTTTGGCGCAAAGCAAGAGGGCGCAAGGTCGTGCAGCCTCTCAAAGCTAGCCACGACTTCGTTTTTCCCCGCTAAACCGCTTGGCTGCTACGGCGACGGCGGAGCTATATTTACGAGCGACGACGAGCTGGCGCAAAAGATAAAAATTTTACTAAATCACGGCTCAAAAGAGCGATAT
>CAUPYN010000122.1:0-5954 GCA_963515575.1 uncultured Campylobacter sp. | reverse complement strand
ATATAACTTCGCCTGCGCGGTCGATGATATGCTCGAGGGCGTTACCTTCGTCATTCGCGGCGAAGATCACGTCAGCAACACGCCAAAACAAGACCTCATCCGCGAGGGCCTAGGCTACACGCAAAAGATAAACTACGCTCACCTGCCTATTATCCTAAACGTCGAGGGCAAAAAAATGAGCAAACGCGAGAACGAAAGTAGCGTAAAATGGCTGCTCTCGCAAGGCTTTATGCCAGAAGCCATAGCAAACTACATCGTCTCGCTAGGCTACAAGGCGCCGGTTGAAATCTTTACGATCGAGGAGGCGGCGCAGTGGTTTGATATCTCGAAGATTTCGGCCTCTCCGGCCAAATTTGACGTCAAGCAGCTAGAATACATCAACCGCGAGCACATCAAAAGAGCAAGCGACGAGAGACTAGCCGCGCTAATGGGCATAAAGCCTGAATTTGGCGCGTTAGCTAGATTTTACACTCAAGAAAGCAGCCTGCTAACCGAGATAAAAACTAAGGTCGATGCGATTTTCGCGACCAAATTTATCCCCGATGAGTTTAAGGCCGGTTGCGAGGCGATAAAAGCCGCGACGGCGTCGCTAAATTTGAGCGAATTTGGCGAATTTAACGAGCTAAAAAAAGCTCTCATGGATGCCACGGGGCTAAAGGGCAAGAGCTTTTTTATGCCGCTTAGGATTTTGCTCACGGGCGCCGAACACGGCCCTGAGCTTAGCGAGCTATATCCGCTCATCAAACCGTATCTAAAGGAAATTTTACGATGATATTTTCAGTATTTTTAGAAGCAGTCGGCAGTATCCTGCATATCGTTATCAGCGCCTACACGTGGATCATCATAGGCGCAGCGATCATAAGCTGGGTGCGCCCTGATCCCTATAATCCTATCGTGCAGCTGCTCTACCGCCTCACCGAGCCCGTCTATGCCGCTATCCGCCGCGTGATACCGACGGTTTTTGGCGGTATAGATATAGCGCCTATTATCGTGCTTTTGTCGCTTCAGTTTATAGATAGATTTTTTGTAAGGCTTATGTTTGCGTACGCTGCTTAAATTTATCCTGCCCGCGATTTTTGCGGCGGCGGCATTTGGCGGAGTTAAGAGTTTTGATGAGATAAAAGACGAGCCTAAGGGGCTTGCCAAGGATTACTACTTTTACCGTCTTTTAACCGAAGGTGACTACACCAAGGAGCAGGCGCAAATTTTAAACAAAGACGTCTTTCGCCGAGCGGGCGTACTAGCAAAGAAGCTGGCTGAAATTTTGCCGCCCAAAAAAGTAAAAAGCGAGTGCGACAGCGTAAGCGCGAAAAATATCCTAGACGCCAACGTAACCTGCCAAAAACAGCGCCTCAGAGTGCCTTTTATGATGAAGCTAAAAAAGGAAACGAGACAAAAGCTAGCGGATAAATTTAAAGACTCCGATCCGCTTCTTTACCACCGCTTGAGCGCGCTAAACGAAAAGCATCCAGAGGATGAATTTGCCAAATTTAACGATACGGACGCGTTTTTGGTTTATTTTAAACAGTCTTCGCACAAGGATAAATTCGACAAGATATTTGACGCAGATTTTATAAATTCGCTCGCAGCTAAAAAAGAGTTTCATGTTCTAGCAAGCGATTTGATAATCGATAAAAAATCGGCCAAATTTAGACAAAATTTTCTCGCGATAAAAGAAACCGAGCTTGCCGGTAAGGACGCCTTTATGCTCGGCATAAACGCGGTTTTATTAAATTCTCCAAAAGACGCGGCTAGGTTTTTTACTAGAGCGCAGGCTGCCTTTGATAGGCAGGACCGCAAGGATAATGCCGTATTTTGGCTGTATCTGCTGAGCAAGGACAAAAGCTATCTTGATAAGCTAAATCAAAGCCGCGACGTAAATATCTATACTCTATATGCAAACGAACTAACAGGCGCAAGTGCTGCCGCAAACATCGTCTCGCCGACGCCTACGAAAGAAAAGGTAGCTGACTACGACATAAAAGACCCGTTTTTGTGGCAGAAGACGTTTAAAATGATAAAAGAGATGAGCGCCGAGGACGCAGCAAGGCACTCTGAGACCTTTAATACCAAAGAGACGTTAGGTCAGTATGCCTATCTGATGGAAAAAGCAAGCGGATACAAGGATAGCTACTTCGTCATGCCGTTTGCTGATGAGCTAGAGGATATAAACGCGACTAGAAAGGCGCTACTTTACGCGATCGGCAGGCAAGAGAGCCGCTTTATCCCAGCCGTCATCTCGACATCTTACGCGCTTGGTATGATGCAGTTTATGCCGTTTTTGGCTAACCATATCGGCAAAAAAGAGCTTGCGATCCCGAATTTCGATCAGGACGATATGTTTGACCCGCGCCTTGCGTTAAAATTTGCGGATCATCATCTAAATTATTTGGAGAAATACCTCTACCACCCGCTTTTTGTAGCTTACGCATATAACGGCGGTATCGGCTTTACTAAGAAAATGCTTCAGCGAGGCGACCTTTTTAACGAAGGCAAGTATGAGCCGTTTTTATCCATGGAGCTCGTACCCTTTGCCGAGAGTCGCGACTACGGCAAAAAGGTACTTGCAAACTATGTTATTTACCTAAAGCTTCTCCGTTCCAGTACATCGATTTCGACACTTTTTGAAAGCTTAAAGACGCCTTCTTTGACGGATAAATTTCGAAAGTAAGGTTGATTTTATCGCTTTTGATTTCTGGGGTGCTGACCTCGAAATACTGAGCCCACGGCACCTCAAAGCTTACTTTTTGCAAAAGCGGATCGTTTGCGGCTAGGCGTCTAACCATGATGCCTTGTTGCAAGTCGTTTGCCGCGAAGCTCTCCTCTAAAATTTTAACCTCTTTGGGATGCACGGCTACGACGAATTTCTCTCTTTTTTGTTCGTCGATTAACTCATTATAGATCGGGTTTAGATAGGTCGCGACGATTAGGATGTTAGTCTTTTTATCTATGATCTCAGACTTGCTCGTGTAAGCTAAAAGCTCGTTTTTTAGCGGTTCGTGGATATACTTTTTATCCGCGCAACCGGCTAACGCCAAAATAAAACTTAAGAAAAATACGCTCTTTTTCATTTTAAAACCTCTTTAAATTTGGCGCTATTTTAGATAAATTTTGCTTTTAAAAAGCCTAAATTTGCTATAATCGGCGTAAATTTTGAAAATTCGGAGAAAAATGAAGAAAGCGGCGATGGCGTTTTCAGGGCCTTCAAATAGCGGTAAAACTACGCTTATTTTAAAGGTCGCCAAAAAATTTATCGATGACGGGCTAAAAGTCGTGATCATCAAGCACGACCCGGGCGACAAGGCGAGATTTGATGTCGAGGGCAAGGATAGCTATAAATTTAGCCAAATAGGCGCCGAGGTCGCGGTTATGAGTCCGACGCGCACGACCTTTTTCTCGCAAGAGAGCAAAAGCGTGGAGGACGTCGTAACGATGGCGGGGGAGTTTGATTTGCTGCTAGTAGAGGGGCTAAAGACCCTGCCGCTACCGCGCATTAGCGTATTTAAGGACGAGATAAACGAGGATTATCTTAGCTTTTCAAACGCGATCGCAAGCTATAAAAAAGACTACGAGATCGATAAGCCAAACTTCGATCTAGACGACACGCAGGCCATCTGCGAGTGGATACTAAAAAACGCAAAGGTTTTAAAATGAACGAAATTTTTGAAACGATTAAAAAAACTGCTGTAAAAATCGGCGAAGAGATAAAATACGCCGACCTTGGCTATACGGGTCACGCTAACGCCACGGGCGACACGCAGCTAAAGCTAGACCTGAGAAGCGACGAGATCATCACGGCCGAGTTTGCGAAATTAGCCTGCGTAAAAGCGCTCGTTAGCGAAGAAAAAGAGGATATGCTAGCTCTAAACGAGGACGCGAAATTTATCGTCGCCTACGATCCGCTAGACGGCTCTAGCCTAGTGGACGTAAATTTTTCTATCGGCTCGATTTTTGGCATTTACGAAAACGAACTAACTCCGCAAAATCTAAAAGCCGCAGCCTACGTCGTCTACGGCCCGCGCCTTGAGCTCGTGCTTTGTACGGATAGAACCGCGCCTGCGTTTTTTCGCTTGGATAAAGACGGCGAGTTTAGGTTTATCAGATACCTCGCTCTAGCTCAAAAAGGCAAGCTAAACGCCACGGGCGCGACGCAAAAGGGCTGGAGCGAAACTCACGCTAAATTTATCCGTGAGCTGTTTTTGCAAGGATATCGTCTCAGATACTCCGGCGCTATGGTGAGCGACCTGCATCAAATTTTGCTAAAAGGCGGTGGGCTTTTTAGCTATCCTGCCACGACCGACGCGCCGAATGGTAAGCTAAGAGCGCTGTTTGAGGTGCTGCCGTTTGCCTTCATCTACGAGCGCGCGGGCGGTGCGACTAGCGACGGATACTCGGCAACGCTTTTTGATATGAAAGTGGAAAAAATCCATCAAACCACGCCTTGCTTTTTCGGCTCTAAAGACGAGATAAATTTGCTGCATAAATTTTACGGAAGCGCAAAATGAGCGAGCACGCAGCGGACGCAACTCAAAAAGACGAATTTGAGCTGGAGCTTGAGCGCCAAAGAGAAATTTTACAAGCTTGCCAGCGCGAAAAGGGGCTAAACTCGTGCTTTGCCTGTGAGGCGATGTTTGAGTGCAAAACCCGCAAAAACTATGTAGATGCCGTATATAGCTCGATGTCTAAAGGCGACGGCGGCGGATTTGATTTTTAAATTTAAAAAGGAAAGATATGAACACGACTTATATTACGACTCCGATTTATTACGTAAACGACGTGCCGCACATCGGACACGCATACACGACCGTGATAGCAGATACCATAGCGAGATTTGCGAGGCTAAAGGGCGATGATACGTATTTTATGACCGGCACCGACGAGCACGGGCAAAAGATCGAGCAAGCCGCCGCAAAAAAGGGCTACACGCCGCAAGCCTACGCCGACGAGATAAGCGCGAAATTTAGGGAGCTGTGGGATAAATTTGAGATCAGCTACGATCATTTTATCCGCACGACCGACGACTATCATAAGCTCACGGCGCAAAATGCATTTCTTAAAATGTATCAAAAAGGCGATATCTACAAGGGCGAGTACGAGGGGTACTACTGCGTTAGCTGCGAGAGTTTTTTTACGCAGACGCAGCTTTTGGAGGACGAGAGGTGCCCTGATTGCGGCAGGCCGACGAATTTGGTGAAAGAGGAGAGTTATTTTTTCAAACTATCAAAATACCAAGACGCGCTGCTAAAATGGTATGAGGAGAATGAAGACTGTATCGTGCCGCGCGGCAAGAAAAACGAGGTCGTTAGCTTCGTAAAAGGCGGACTACGCGACCTCTCGATCACGCGCACGAGCTTTGAGTGGGGCATCAAACTGCCCGCGAGCCTAAACGAGCCAAAGCACGTGATGTACGTCTGGCTGGATGCACTCATAAACTACCTTAGCACGCTTGGTTACACGCGTGGCGATGACAAGATGCGCTACTGGAAGGGTGCTACGCATGTAGTAGGTAAGGACATTTTGCGCTTTCACGCGGTGTACTGGCCGGCCTTTTTGATGAGCCTTGATCTGCCACTGCCTCGCTGCATCGCGGCTCACGGCTGGTGGACGAGAGACGGCGAAAAGATGAGTAAAAGCAAAGGCAACGTCATCAACCCAAGCGAGGTCGCAGACGCGTACGGACTGGAAAATTTCCGCTACTTTATGCTACGCGAAGTGCCGTTTGGACAGGACGGCGACTTCTCGCAAAAAGCGATGATCGAGCGCATAAACTCCGAGCTTAGCAATG
Source organism: uncultured Campylobacter sp. (assembly GCA_963515575.1). Lineage (GTDB taxonomy): Bacteria > Campylobacterota > Campylobacteria > Campylobacterales > Campylobacteraceae > Campylobacter_A. The sequence goes on along the minus strand of CAUPYN010000122.1, from coordinate 169 downwards.
ATCTTGGCAATCTTTTAAGCCGTATAGTGGGCATGAGCGAAAAGTACTCGGACTTTGAGATAAAGGGCGAAAATTTACGCAAATTTTACGGCGAGGTTTTAGATAGCGGCAACGAATACCTACAAAACGCTATCAAAAATTTAGAGAGTTTCGCCACAACCCGCTACCT
>CAUPYN010000121.1:0-6037 GCA_963515575.1 uncultured Campylobacter sp. | reverse complement strand
CGTATCGCGGATGAAAGCAGTCCTGCACGCGGCTTATAAATTTGACATGAATAGCCGGATGAGCGTGGCGGTTGACGAGAGCTTTTAGGCGTGCAAAGTCCTTAAAGTGCTCGCCGCACTCCACGCAGGCGACTTGATTGTTTGCGTGCACGCCCTTGTCGGTGCGCGAGCTGGAGATTATCTTGCTAAAAATACCAACGTGCGCTAGAGCAGCGCCCAGAGCGTCCTCGACGCCGTTTTCGTGCGGCTGAGTTTGCGAGCCCTGAAATTTCGACCCGTCATAGCTAAAAACGAGTTTAAGCCGCACTTAGTATCTTTTTAAAATTTTAGCCCTAAAGCTAAAAATCGAGGCGATAAAAAATAGCGAAAATATCGCTGCAATCGCGACAAAAACTCGCGAACTAAAGAGCATAATGAGCGTAAAATAGCCAAACAGTACGCCAAATATCCCAAAATACACAAAGCCCTTTTCGTAGCGGTAAGTCACGATACCTAGGCTCAGAGCAAAAAGCGTCGTCGCTAGCGGGAAAAGTGCGATGAGAACGTAGGTAGCAAAGTCTTTGGCACGTTTTTTATCTTCGCTCATCATTTGCCAATACTGCAAAAACGATTTCGTCTGCGCGACGCTGTCCTCTTGGACGGTGCGGATTTTCATCGTGCCAAAGTCCGTTTTATGCCACGAGGCGTCTCCGATATCGTAAATTTTACCCTCGGCTAGCGTAAGCTCAAGCGTGGCATTGCTATTAGTTAGGCGAGCGTTTTTGGCTAGAACGAACCTATGCGCGCCCTCTTTTGGCGAATAAAGCGTCACGCCCTCGTAAATAGTGCCGTTTTCATCGCTCTTTTCGTCTTGGATGAAGACCATCCAGTCGGAGAATTTTTGCCCGAATTCGGTTGTTTTTAAATTTAGCTTGGCGACGGTTTTTTTGTATGAGACGAAATTTGAGTTTAGCTCCGCAGCCGTGGGGATCAGCACTACCGCGGTAACGATGAGAAAGGCCGAAACCGCGCCGCTAACGATGAGAAAAAATTTAGCGATCCTAACGGGCGAATATCCGAGCGTAAAAAGCACGATACTCTCGTTTTCGCGAGAAAGCCTGAAAAAAACAAGCGCAAGCGATGCAAAAAACGCGATCGGCACGGTAAAAAGCAGCACTCTTGGCAACATAAACATATAAAGTTTAAAAAGCTCTAAAAACGTAATCTCGATATAGGAGGTGATACGCGCGATCTGGATAAAAAACACGATCGACATGATGAGAAAAAGCGTCGCAAATAGCGATGCGAACGTGCCTAGAAAGTTTGATAAGAGATAGCGCGCCGTCCTATCCATAAATGAGCCTCATTAGTAAAAAAAACTGATCCTTAAATGCATAAACGATAAGCGTAGCAAGGCTTAGAAACGGCACGAAAGGCAGCTCGTATCCGCGCTTTTGCACGATAACGTATGCAGGTAGCGTCAGTAGCGCCGAGACGTAGATCGCCATGAGGCCAAGCTTGATACCTAAAATAGCACCCATAACGCCCGCGATAAAAATATCTGCAGAACCCATGGCTTCGCGCTTAAGAGCTAGGCTAACGAGCGCGCGAAGTAGCCAAAAGGCAAACATAAAAATCGCGGCGTTTATAAACGAATCAAAGGCGCGCAAAAGCCCCTCCGAGTCAAAAGAGGTGGGTAGATTAAAACCGTAAAGTAGGGAAAATGCGACGCTAGCAAAAAGCAGAGGATCGGGAACGGCTTTGTAGCGAAAATCAATGAGGCTAAGCGCTAGCAGCAAGATAAAGCAGATACCAAGCATCGCCGCCTTAAAAATCGCGGCGTAAAAGCCGTCTGCAAACATCTCTAGCTTGCTCGTTTCATAAAAATACGCAAGCACGCAAAGCAGGCCGCTAGCAAGCTCAACCAAAGGATACTGAAAGCTGATTTTTTCGCCGCAAAACGCGCACTTGCCGCGTAAAAACAACCATGCGAAAATCGGGATGTTATGATACGGCTTTAGCGGAGTTTTGCAGCTTTGGCAGTGCGAGGCGGGGAAATTTATGCTCTCGCCGCGCGGCATGCGGTAGATCAGGACGTTGCTAAAGCTGCCGACTACGGCGCCCAAGATAAAAAATAATAAAATAAAAAATACAACGGCAAAAATCATAACTCTCCTAATTTAATTTATAATGCATTTGGCTGCTTGCGGTTGTTTTTGAGCTAGCGGCGACTTTTTTAAGTAATGTTTGCGCAAATTTGCCGCGCTGATTTGAACTAAAATTTGACTAGTTATCCGCGCCGCAAAAAGCATAAAACACAAAATTTAAAGGCGATTTTAGCGAAATATTGCCTTGAATGATTTTAAATTTAAAGATTTCGGTTCAAAATTTATGTAAAACGGCGTTGCGGCAAGGCTTTTGGCTTGTAAAATTTAAAAGCCTTTTTGCGAGCGGATAAAATAGAAAGACGTAAATTTAAAAGACGGCGGTAGCTAAAATCGCCAAATTTTAAAGTCCGCCAAACCTTCTATCTTTTTTCTTAAACTTAGCCGTTATCAAGGCTAGCTCCTCGCGGGTAAAATCTGGCCAAAGCGTAGGCGTAAAAGCTAGCTCGGCGTATGAGGCCTGCCAAAGCATAAAATTTGACAGCCTCTGCTCGCCGCCCGTGCGCACTAGAAGGTCGATGGGCACGGGCTCATCGAGGCACTCTTGCAGGCTGTCTTCGTTTAAATTTAGAGCTAGGTTTTGGGCGTCAAATTTGCCGCCGTTTTTTTCGTAAAATCTCCTAAAGGCTCTTAAAATTTCATCTTTAGCGCCGTAGTTTAGGGCTAAATTTAGCTTTAACCGCGAGTTTTGAGCAGCCGCATTTTTGATATCAGTTATCTCGTTTTTTAGCTTGTCGCTTAGCGGGTTTTCGTCGCCGATAACGTTAAATTTGATGCCGTTTTTGATAAAGCTCTCGCGTTTTGAGAGTAAAAATTTATGCAAAAGCTCCATCAAAAACGCTACTTCGCTCTTTGGGCGCTTCCAGTTTTCGGTGCTAAATGCATAAAGACTCAGCACCGCTACGCCCTCGTCGATGCAAAACTCGCACATCTGCTCCACGACGTTTGCGCCCGTTTCATGCCCTTTGGTGCGTAGCAAACCGCGGCTTTTGGCCCATCTGCCGTTGCCGTCCATTATGATAGCTAGGTGATTTAGCTCGTTCATTTTAGCCCTCAAAATCAATTATTTTGCCGCTTGGATCAAAAAAAGCGGCGATGTTTTGCGTCGTTTGAGTTTCGCAGTCAAATTCATTTCGCAAGAGCCTAGCGACCTTGTCAAACGGCGTCTGCGCGCTGATTATCCTGGCGCCTTTTAGCGTAAAAATAATCGGAGCGAAATTTGAAAAAACGAGGTAAATTTGACTCGTTTTAGCTCCGTCAAATTTCATCTGAAAAACGCCTTTTATACCGTTATAAACAAACGAAATATTAATGATACTTTTTTGCAGTGCAAGTAGCATTTGAGCTAGATTTTCAAAGGTTTCTCGCGAGTCTGCCGCGCTAAGACCGTTAAAGATGTATTCATAAAACCAGTTTAGATCAGGCTCGCTTATCAGCCTTTCTATGAGTGCCAGTCCCTCAGGCGCAGCGTAGGTCAAATTTGGCTTTTTAAAGAGATTTCTTATCACGATATTTTCGGTGCCGCTTGCGATCTCGCCCCAGTATTCGCCGTCCACGTCGAGGCTTTTCATGCTTTTCGTGCTTAGGATTTTGTTGCCCATTTTAAGATTGTAGCGATTGTAGCCCGTCTTTTCGGCGACTTTGATGCTGATGGGCAGGCTCGCGTTTAGAGCCGTGCCGGCACCGCCGCTTGCGATTTTTTGCACTCGTGAGACGGGATTTATCATAGCTTGCTTGCTAAATTTACGATTTGCCGCGCCGCGTCCTCTTTGGATGTTAGCGCGATATTTTGCGCGCCGCGATGCGTGATAAAGGTGATTTGCGTACTATCCGAGCCGAAATTTACCTCGCCGCCAAGCACGTTTAGGCAAACGGCATCAAGGCTCTTTTTCTCAAGCATATTTTTTGCATTTTGCATGGCGTTTGCGGCGTCCGTTTCCATTTTAAAGCCGATTTTTTTTACGTTTTTAAAATCCGCCAAAGAGCCCAAAACATCATCGTTTTGCGCTAGCTCCAGCGTCCAAATTTCGCCTAAGTTTTGCTTTTTTAGCTTGCCTTCAAATTTGGTTTTTGGAGCGTAGTCGCTAACCGCAGCCGCCATCGCAAGTAAATTTGCGTCCGTCAAATTTGCGCGTAGCAGCTCTTTTAGCTCCGCCGAGCTTTGAAATTTTAGCGTTTTATAGGGCGCGTTAGTTGTTTTAAAGCTAGCTATCAGCGTCACGTCCGCACCCGCGTAGTAAAACGCATCGGCAAGCGCTTTTGCCATCTTGCCGCTAGATAGATTCGTCACGGCTCTTACGTCGTCGATCTTTTCGCTCGTGGCGCCGCCCGTTACGACCACCTTTTGTCCTTTAAATTTTGGCTCCGTTAGCATTCTTTTGGTCTCGTAGATGATCGTAGAAACGTCTGCCAACGCGCCTTTACCCGTATCGCCGCATGCTAAGGTTTTTTCTACCGGCTCGATAAATCTCGCGCCGTTTGCCGCTAAAAATTCGAAATTTTTGCGTGTGGCGAAGTGATTTATCATTTTGTCGTTGGCTGCTGGCGCGATGAGTAGGGGAGCCGGGCTCGCTATTAGAGTCTGCATAAAGACGTTATCGCAAATGCCGCTTGCAAGCTTGTTTATCGTATTTACGCTAGCAGGCGCGATCAAGATGAGATCTGTTTTGGCATAGGCGATGTGGTTTAGTCCGTCCTGCCAGTTTTCCGTGCGGGAGGTTAAAATTTTATGCTCGCACAGCGCCTCAAAGCCCGCTTCCGAGCAAAATTTAAGCGCTCCTTCGCTAAGCATAACTCGCACGTCCGCACCCTCTTTTTTAAGTGCGGATAAAATTTCATAAGCCTTATAAAATGCGATACTGCCGCAAACCGCGAGCAAAATTTTTTTATTTTTTAGCATTTTCGTCGCTTTTCGCGTCGTTAAAAAATTTATAAAAAAATCCTTCTTTATTTACCTGTTTTGTGCGGCTGATGGCTAGAGCGCCGCTTGGCACGTCGCTAGTTACGGTGCTTCCTGCGGCGATTAGCACGTCGTCGCCGACTTTTACGGGGGCTACTAGCTGCGTATCCGAGCCAATAAAGACGTTTTTGCCGATGATTGTTTTATGCTTGGCTTTGCCGTCGTAGTTGCATGTGATCGTACCGCAGCCCACGTTTGTGCCGCTACCTATCTCGCAGTCGCCCAGATAGCTCAGGTGGCCTGCTTTGACGCCGTCAAGCCTCGCTGCTTTTAGCTCGACGAAGTTTCCGATGTGGGTGTTTTTGATCTCGCATTTTGGGCGTAGGTGCGCGAGCGGGCCGACGTCAGAGTCCTCGACGATGGAGCTTTCTACGACTGAGCCGCTTTTGATGACGGAGTTTTTGATGAGGCACTCTCCGATGACGCTTACGTTTTCTTCGATGACGCATTCGCCTTCAAATTTGGCTCTAGAGTCGATATATACGCTATTAGGTAGCCGCATGAGTACGCCGCTTTTCATCAAATTTTTCTTGATTTCGTCCTGCATCAAATTTTGGGCGATACTGAGCTGAAATTTATCGTTTATACCCATGAAATTTTGCTCTTCGACGCTGATGGCCCAGCATTTTAGGCCGCGCTCGTTTGCGATTTTTATCGCGTCGGTTAGGTAGAATTCTTTCTGCGAGTTTTCGTTACCGATGAGAGGCAAAATCTCGCGCAAAACTTCGCTTTTAAAGCAGTAGCAGCCGGCGTTTGCGCTTTTTATCATTTTTTGCGTTTCGGTCGCGTCTTTTTGCTCGACGATGGCCTCGACTTTGCCGTTATTTATGATCACGCGGCCGTATCCGTAGGGGTCTGCGGCCTCAAAAACGCTAAGAGCAATGTCTGCATTACCGGCGCTTAGACGGATTAGGTCGTTGGTTTTGATAAGTGG
>CAUPYN010000120.1:0-6219 GCA_963515575.1 uncultured Campylobacter sp. | reverse complement strand
GCTTTCAAACTCGTGGCTAGGCAAAAAACAGTAACCGATAAACTCCATAAGAGTTTTTCGGTCGTCCTCGTCGGGTAAAACTTGACGCAAAAATTTATCCCATTTGGGACATTTGGCGCTTTTGTCGTAATCAAAATCCAAAATATTTAATGCGGCGTAGCGTTTGTCATGGCGAGGCGCGAATGTCGCCTTACCGTTTACGCTTACGAATAGCGTGCTGTTTCTAAAATTTATCGTCCTATGCTTGTAATCTCTTATAACGTCGTCTAAAATTTCGGATTTATTTAAAAGATTCGCGATCATTTTAGTCGAGTTATCTACGTGCGTTTTTTTAAAATCGACGCAGGCTCTAGGCATCCAGTCGTTTTGAATAAAGCGATTTAGGGTGTCTAGGCTCAGTTTAGCGTAGTGCGTCTTCGTCCAAAAGTAAGGGCTGCCGCCGTATCTTGCGATCGTGTAGCCTAGTTTATTTAAACTAGTCTCGAAACTCTCGACCATATCGGAGATATGCGTTTGGCGGTAAGCCGTAAGCATAGCCTTTTTTAAATTCATACCCTTAGCTACCGCTTCTACGGCTTTTGGAACGCGTTTTTCCTCCAGCTCTTTTATAAGCGATTTATCTAGCACCGCTTTAACGACGGCTTCAAATAAGTCTTTATCTTTAGTAACGTCTTTTGCGTTTTTAAAGATAAAATTTATCTCATCGTCGTCTTCTTGCCCTTTTACGGTGAATATATTTATATAGTCGCCGTTACCGTCTTGAGCTAAAAATTCTTTAAAAATCTCGTCGAAATACCTAATAATCTTTTTGGTTTTATAGGGCGCTAGTTTCTCCGATAAATTCGGAAAATAGTCGCAAATCTCGTCGATGACTAAATTCGTGGGTTCAAAGCAGCTAAAAGCTACGACGTCCAAGACGTCTTCGGCTTGAAATTTAAAAGCGTAGTCGCGCAAGTAGTCGCTGATATCGTAGTTTTTCTCGATGCCCTTAATCAAGGCGTAAAACATCACGATGCGGATACTTTTGGCGACGTCTTTTATCTCATAAAATTTCTTGATAGCATTTTCGTAGCCCGCCTCGTCGTGATCGAACCAGATGAAAACGTGCTTGTCCCTTAAAAGCTCTTTGTGTTCTTCCCAGCTGGCCGTTACGCCGCCCAAAGTTAGGGCGCATACGTCAAAGCACATCAGATTGAGCGCATCTTTTTCGCCCTCGCAAATAACTACCTTATCGCCTTTGTAGTCGGCATAGAAATTTAGCGGAAACGGGCTAGCGTGCGCGCCGCTCTCGCCGATCCATTTGCCGGGCATTCGCTCGCTAGTTAGCTCTCCCTTGCTAGCATCGTAGGCGAATTTCTCTCTATACTTAATATTTACGGGCGCGCCGTTTGCGTCCCTGATGATGATGGCCAAGCTTTTATGCTCAAAACTATAGCCGATCAGTTCGCGGCTATACGCGTCGAAGTTATCGCTAGGCGTCGGGAATAGAGCCGAAATTTGATCCTTGATCAAATCGTAATTTTTTAATTTATTTCCCACGAGCTGCGGGGCGGTTTTAGATAGCCTAAACTTAAGCTTGGCTTCCTTGTTCGCGCGCTCGGCGGCTTCTTTTTTCATGCGAGCTTCATTTTCGGCTTTGAGCAGAGCCTGGTGCGCCTCGTAGGCTTTCTTTTCTTCCTCGGTCATCTCTTTTGCGTTTATCGCGTTTGGGATACCGAAGTGATCGCAAACCCTTTTGGCCGCTTGAAGCGGCGAAATTTGCTCTTTTAGCTCGACGAATTTAACGATATCGCCGCTAGTATTGCAAGCAAAGCACTTGAAATACGCGCCGCTAGAATCGGAGTTAATGCCTAGGCTAGGCGTGGCGTTGTTGTGATCGTGAAACGGGCAAAAGGCGTTGCCGCCTTTAAACTCGATGCTATAAACGCTCTGAATAAAATCTTTAAAATCGTGTTTAGATACGGTTTGTTTAATCGTTTGAAAAATGCTATCGCTCATATATTTGCCTATCCGACCAGTCTAAATTCTTTATTTTTCGCGAGCTTTATCCGCTCTAAAATCATTTTTACGACGTTTACGCTCATTGCGTTTCCGGCTTGCTTATACGCCTGCGTATCACTCACGACGAGCTTAAAGCCCTCGGGAAAACCTTGCAGGCGTAAACACTCTCTAGGGGTTAGCTTGCGTATGCGCTCGCCTTTTGGCAGATTGTTTCTCTCGAGGGCATATCCTTTTGTCTTTTGCAATATCTTCGGCGTATGCTTGGTAATCAGCGTCGGAGCTATTCCGCAGGTATCATATATGCGCCTTATGCTCTCGTTTCCTTTTGCGTCAAGCTCTCCGACGACCTTGATAAAAGCATCCGTTCTGCGGTGTCCCGGGTTTGTAGTGAGAGTGTCGGCGATACTCTCGTTAAATTTCGGATGTTTGCTGTGGAAATACGCAAAGGCTTTATCGCTAAGAAAATATTTTTCATCGACATCTCGGTCAAGATAATCCGCCAGTTTGCCGCAGCCCGTCTCGGGCGCATAAGAAAAGGCGTAGTATTCGTCCTCGTCCAAAAAACCTACGATATAAAGCCGCTCCCTGTTTTGCGGGATGCCGTAATCCTTTGTATTGGCTATCTGCGTATGGCAGTAGTACCCCAGCCTTCTAAATTCTTCCATCATGGCGTAAAATGCGCTTGTGTGAGAGACTGAAATCAAACCTTTGACATTTTCAAAGACGAATACGCGAGGTTTGCACTGGCTAAGTACTCGTAGATACTCCCAAACGAGAGAGCCTCGAGAGCCGCAAACGCCGGCGCGAAGTCCTGCGATTGAAAAGTCCTGACAAGGGCTGCCGCCTATCAAAATATCTATTTGCCCGGCGTGAGGCCTGGCATCAAACTCTTTGATGTCTGTAAAAAATTTCGCCTCGTCTATCTCGTGATTAGCTAGGTAGCTTTGACGCGCATATTTGTCTATCTCGCAGGCAAATATCGTTTTTACGTTATCAAATGTTTCGCGAGCGGCAAACTCGGGCGCTCCGATGCCTGAAAAGAGGGTAGCGAGGGATATTCTACTCACCGTCAATCTCCGCAAAAAGGTTATTTTCTCTTATAAATTTTTTTAAAATTTCTATGACTTCGTGTGCGAAACCTGGGTTTTTGAAGCGAAAGCGACGAAAATAAAAATATATCGCGGTCTTATTTTTACCCGTGTGTCTCGCTACGTAGTCCGCAAGCGCGCTTTCGCTGGCTGCGCATTCAAGGGCCTTGTAGTACCAATCCGCCACCTCGTCAAAATGCGGGCAAAGGTAGTTTTGCTTGACGAAGAGGGCATGCTCCAAAATCAAAAAGCGATCGTGACGGTCGTTTTTGCGGTCTAGGTAGCTCAAATTTTGCAGATTTTTCTTGCAAGTTTGCAAAATAGAAGCGTGATCTATGCGCACGTAATCCCTCGTTGCAGTCATGGCTTAGCCTTTTTTGCGTAAAATTAGGGCTAGCGTTCCCAGCGTCAGTATAGCGCCTCCGACGAAAGCGCAGACGACGATAGCGATAACTCCGAATGCGAATTGCTCGGTCATACTCTATCCTTTTTGGTAAAAATTTCGCCTTGTCCTTGATATATCCAGTTTTGATTGAGGTCGTACTTTTCGGCAAGCTTTATCACCCACTCGTAGGGGATGAGTTTGCGGCCGCGTTTAACTTCGTTGAAAAAATATTTCGTAGTGCCTAGCATCTCGCACATCGCGACCATGTCCAGCCCGAAAATCAGCCTAATGCCCTCTAGCCTGTCGCCGACCTCGCTTAGGGCTATGTAATCGCTCGGCTTTGGTTTCATAAATAGTCCTTTTTTAGCTTTAAAAAGCTATAATTTAGTGTAAAAAATCAAAACTTTTAACTTAAGGCTTATTTTTAAAGCCTTTAAATCAAAAGTTTTGATTTAAAGTGTTGCAATTATATAACAAATGTTATAAAAATGTCAAGAGAAATTATAACATTTTTTTCTTAAAGGAGATAAAAATGACTGTCAGGGATGAGTTGAACGACTTAAAATTTCGTTTGAGGCTAAAGACGGACGAAGAGTTGGCGGTAGTTTTAAATACTTCAAAAGCGTCAATAGATAGGTGGATAAGCAGAAAAGAGATACCGCAGAAGTGGCGCAGGATAATAGAGATGCAATTTAACGGAGTAAACGTATCAAATGGGCATTTTATAAACGGCAATAACGTCAGCGTGGGAAACTATCACATAGGGCAAAGCTTGGTAAAAGACGAAGATATCGAACTCATAAACGCCATAAAAGACAATGATCCGAATAGGGTATATAGAGATTTGGAAGATTTAAAAAAACGCTTGTTTATAAAAACAAATGACGAGTTTATAAAAATTTTTCAATTAACAAGAGAAGACTTCAAAAAAATCCCGACTAGCGGAATACCACAAAAAATAGCCGTTGCGGCGCATGCAATAGAGCGGATTATGCACGGTATCTTGCTGGATCCGGGCGAGGCTACCGGGCTGAGCGAGTACGGCCGTATAAAAGTAGAAGGCGGAACGCGCGAGCTAGTAGGAGACGATATAAAAATAGCCTATCTGCTAGCTTATGCAAATAAAGAGTTTAAGCAAAACGTTTTAAAAAAGCTGGAAGCTTTTAGAGAACTTTCGAAAATTTAAGGAGATAATCATGAAAAAAGTTTTTTTAGCCATATTGCTTTTGATTGGCTTTTGTGGATGCGCGGTTTCTATCCCAAAGGTAGAGCAACAAGCATACAATAAAGAGGCAGCCGAGGAGGCAAAGTACATCATAAACTATGTAGTCGGCGAGGATGGTTATGTGGATAAAAGCATGTATAATCATTTTTGGGAAGTCATAAATTCCATAAATGATCCAAAAGAAAAATTTTATACTATAGTTTTTTTAAAGGATAACAATTATCCGCCATTAGTTTTTGTTAAAGAGTTTATGGCTTCAGCATTAGAAACACATAGTAAACATGAGGTTGTTAAGACGGTAGGATTTAAGAGTTACGAGGCGGATATTACTAGTTTATATAAGCATTACTACGATGCAGAAAAACTAAACAGATATAACGAGCTTATACCAAAATTTAATAATAGACTCAAAAGACTAGCAGAAGGCGAAAAGGATATAGCAGAAGAGCGGGAATTCGTCGGAGTTGGAAGTACTGGCGAGAAAATATACGGAGATCCGTTTGTTGGAAGAGAGGATGGATTTAGGCTTTTATACAACGGAAAGCAGGGGTATTATAGGTTTTCTGTTGATGAAGTAACACAGGAACTAAAGCAAACAGCCGACGCAATAAATAGGCTTGATATTTTATTTACAGAAAACTATAAAGGCGATTTTCCAAATTGAAATTTTTAGCCTTATTTTTAATACCTATTTTTCTATTTGCGCTCGAGGGTAAAGTAATAGCCTGAAGTTTGACGAAAAAATAAACAAAAATAAAACCAAAAAGGAGACGGTAATGCTAAAGAAAATTTTAGCGTGCATGCTTGCACTATTTGTTTTGGCTAGCGTAGCCGAAGGCGCGCAAAGAACGCGCGGGTACATGAAGAAAAACGGAACATACGTGATGCCGCACTATAAAACTAAAAGAGACGGCACGAGCCTAAATAACTACAGCACGAAAGGCAACGTAAATCCGTATACGGGCAAAAAGGGATATAGGAAGCTAAGATGATTTAAATTTAGTAAAGGCTAAGGTTAAGTCAGTTTTTATAAAATCGCTAAAGCTTTTTATAAAATATTTTTTACTATAATTATAAACTTAAAAAAATATAAAAAACGATTGCACAAAAATACGCATATATAAATTTTAGGATAATAAAACATGTTTGAGGATATAAAAACTAGTACTCCGCCGATACTGGAAATAGTGGCGGAAATTTTTATAGAAAGCCCTGATCCGGAGGCGTTAGTTGTAGGAAATCTACAAAAAATAGCCGTAGAGTGTAATTTTAAAAGTATCGGCGTCGCAAATGTGCAAAGGGGGGGCGAAAGCGAATCTCCAGAAGGTAGTTTGATATGGATGGGGTACGAGTACGGCGACGATGATAGGATTAATTTTTTATTCGGACCTAAGACGGTCGCCTTCAACTGGGCTAAGCACCCGGACGACGACGACGACGACACATATTTGCGGGAAGAGGCAAAAATAAAAAGCATTTTTTATAGTCTATTTAGCAAAATCCCTAAAATAGAGGCCGTA
>CAUPYN010000119.1:0-6332 GCA_963515575.1 uncultured Campylobacter sp. | reverse complement strand
GCGTAAATTCACTTTGATTTGAAAAGCGGTTTTACAAAATTTGGCGATAAATTTAGTATTTTTGCGATGCGAGCCCAGGAGATAAATTGGAAAGTGGAAGACAAACAGACTCAAAATTTAAACTACAATCCTCGCAATCCAAATTTAACGAATCCCAGCTCAAATAAATTTGCGAGAGACTACGACAAAGAGCCGATAATAGTAAAAAACTACGAGGATTTCTTTGTTGAAACACTGTTTTTTATGCCGCTGGCATTTAGTATTATCGTAACTATTTTTATTATGGGGCGGGTTGAAGATAAAAGTATAGACAACATCTTGTCGCTTGTCATAGCATTGGCCTGTATAGCATGCTGGATGATTATCGACTACTTCTTTTATGTAATAAAGAAAAAAGATACCGTTTACTTTATGAACGATTCGGTTAAATTTTACGAAAACGGCATTTTAAAGCATACTTCATCGCTTAAGAATTTAGACGAGTTGATTTGTAAGCCGCTGGATGCCAGTATGCCAAACAAGGGAGTGCGCGATACCACCTTGTATATAATAGTATTATGCGGCTTTTTTGGTATGTCTGGTAGCTTGCTGCTTGTTGTTTTATTTGTGATTTTTATGTATCTTGGAAATATAATCATAAAAATATTTTTTCAGCTGGCAACGCAAGGAAATTTAAGCGGTTTTACGCCGTTTCCAGCTATTATCATAGACGAGCCGCATTATCCAAATGTCAAATTCGTTACGTATTATCACGCGCTTTGCAAAAAATATTTTATAATTTTTATTTTCGATAAAGACAAATATGCAGAGATCAAAACCTACTTTTTGGATAGAAAAAATATAAATATCGACGAGGTTAAAAAATATTATTTGCCTTAAATTCGTATCGTCAATAATGAGAAGTCCGCAAAATTTAGCTTAAACAAGCGTTGGCTACTTATCTTGAAAAATCAAATTTTATGAACAACTTTAACTCGCTGCTGCGCAAATTTTGCTAGGTTTCGCTCGGTAAATTTGAGTCAAATTTACTCTGATCAAATAAATTTAGTCTTTCGCGCCTCTTACTCTCAAAATCGCGCAGGTTAAATTTAAAGCAAAAGCCTGTCAGCCTAGCTATATATGCTCAAATTCGTTTAAATTTATCTACCCTCTTGGCTTGGGCGGTTCGAATTTGAAATCTAATTTGAGCCAGGTTATCTCGGGCGGATCCAGACTAGAGTCCAGCCGAGAATGCCTCGCTCAAATTTAGCCCAAAATTTACTCGCTACCTAAGCTTTTGCGGATCAAATTTAGCTCAAATTTAACCCGCGTAGATTTGCTATTTTCCGTCTTTTTGCTTTTGCGCCAGCTCGATGTAGTAGTCGATCTGTTCGCGTTTTAGGATGCGGATGAAGTTCGTGCTGCCCGCGACTCCCGCAGGATATCCGGCCGTCATGATATAGGACTTGTCGCGGCTAACAAATCCCAGCTCGGAGGCTTTTTTGATGGAGTTTGCCACGAGTAGATTAAGGTCGTCTCTACCCAGTACGAAAGCAGGTGTCACGCCCCACGCCAGCGTGAGCTGATGCGCGGTCTCCTCGTCGTGCGTGATAGCGATGATGTCTTTATTTGCGCGGTATCTGGCCATCTTTAGAGCCGATTTGCCGGAGCTTGTTATCGAGATGATGCTTTCTACGTCCAGCTGTACGGCCAGCCTAGCCGAGCTAGCCGCGACCACGTCTATGTCGTCGTAGCGCTCGAATTTATCGAATTTATTAAACGGATAAATCTGCTGCGTCTGGACGATGGTGTTTCGCATCGCCTGCACGACGGCGACCGGGTTTTTGCCGATAGCGCTCTCTTCGCTTAGCATCACGGCGTCCGTACCGTCTAGCACGGCATTTGCCACGTCGCTGATTTCCGCTCTAGTCGCCGTTTCGTGTTCGGCCATGCTTAGCATCATTTGCGTGGCGGTGATGACCGGTTTTGAGGCTTCGTTGGCCTTTTTGATGATGAGTTTTTGGATGGTCGGCACCTTGTAATAAGGAACCTCGATACCCAGATCTCCGCGCGCGACCATCACGCCGTCGCTAGCCTCTATGATCTCGTCTATGTTTTCTACGGCGTCGAATTTTTCTATTTTTGCATAAATTTTAGCCCGCGAACCGAAATTTTCTAAAATCTCGCGCGCTTTTATGATATCGTTTGCGTTTTGTACGAAAGAAATAGCGACGAAATCTACGCCGTTAGCCGCGCCAAATCTCATATCCTCGCGGTCTTTTGGCGTGATGACGTCGATGTTGATTTTGGTGTTGGGGAAATTTACGCCTTTATTGGAGTTTAGCGTCCCGTCGTTTTCGATGCGCGCTAGCACCGCTTCGTCTTTTTTGCCGCTGCCCGCGCGCTCTACTTTGGCCCTGATGGAGCCGTCGTAGAGGTAGATGTATTCGCCCTCTTTTAAAAGCGGTAAAATTTGAGGCTGATTTATGCTTAGCTTGTAGCTGTTTTCGCCCGTTTTTTCGCCTAAGATTTCGTCTTTATACACTTCAAGCGCATCGCCGGCTTTTAGCCCAAAGGGCTCTTTTAGCTTGCCGACCCTTATTTTTGGGCCGCAGATATCTTGAAATATACCGATCGGGCGCCCGATTTTGGCTTCGACGCGTCTGATTTTTTCGATCGTTTCTTTATGGTACTCGTGCGAACCGTGGCTGAAATTTAGCCTAAACGCGTTTACGCCAGCAAGCGCTAACTGCTCGATGATCTCTTCGCTTTGGCTTGATGGGCCGATAGTGGCTAGGATTTTAGTTTTTTTCGTCAAATTCGATCCTTTTGTTAAAGTGCTTCATTTTACATCAAATTTGAAAATAAATTTACGTTTTTTTGGGCAAAGAAGAAAATTTAATATTTTTAAAGCGGCTTTAAATTTGCTTAAGTATAATCGCTAAAACTATTTTTAAGGAGCAAAAATGAAAAAGTTTTTAGCACTCTTAGCCGTTTTTGGCTTAGCGCTTAGCGCAAATGCCGCAGACAAGACCTACAAGCTAAAGCTAGCTAGCACTTGGGAGGGCACTACGCCTGTTTTGGGCGATGCGGCGAAAGAATTTAAGCGCGTCGTAGAGACGCTAAGCGACGGTAGGCTAGAGGTTAGGATAGACTATCCCTCTAAGCACAAATCTCCGTTTGGTATCCTAGATTTTGTAAAAGGCGGCCAGTACGATATCGGCTACACGGCGTCTTACTACTACAAGGGCAAGGACGCAAATACTATGTTTTTTACCGCCGTACCTTTTGGTATGACCGCAACCGAGCTTCGCGCTTGGTATGAATTCGGCGGCGGCAAGCAGCTAGAGGAAAAAGTTTACGACAAATACAATATCAAAGTTTTCCTTGCGGGGGATACCGGCACGCAAATGGGCGGCTGGTTTAAAAAAGAGATCAAAAGCGTAGATGATCTAAAAGGCCTAAAGATCAGGATCCCCGGCTTTGGCGGCGAGGTTATGGCGCGCGTGGGAGCGACGATAAACACTATCCCAACCGGCGAGCTATATATGGCGCTAGAGATGGGCACGATCGACTCGGTCGAGTGGGTGAGCCCTGCGTTTGATATGGGCCTTGGCTTTCACAAGATCGCTAAATACTATTACACCGGCTGGCAAGAGCCGAGCGGTCAGACTCAGTTTTTCGTAAACAAAAAGACTTACGAGAAGCTTCCTGCCGACCTTCAGGCCGTGATCGAGGCTGCGGCTAACGAGGTAGCTAGCATGCTAAATAGCCGCTCGTTCTTTGATAACGCCGAGTACTGGGCGAAGATGAAAGCCGAGTATCCTGATATCGAGGTTCGCTCGTTTCCGCAGGATGTCATGGACGCGCTTAGAAAAGCAAGCGACGAGATCCTAGACGAAGAAGCAGCCAAAGATCCGCTATTTAAAGAGATTTTGGACTCTCAAAGAGCGTTTTTGGCTAAGGCTCGCGAGTGGACGAAGATTTCCGAGTTCTCGTATATCCAAAAAACTACAAAATAACCTCTCGTCGCCTCGTTTTAACGGGGCGGCTATCCTTTTTAATTTTGCGTTTTTAATCTTTTGCTATTTCGTATGCGCGCTTTTGCGCCACCTAGTAGCGGGTATTTTGACGCGGCATTTGGGATTAGATTTTAGCTTGCGGTTTTGCGGACCTTTGATTTGCTTTGAGTTTTTATGCTAAATCGCGATAAATTTAGGGTTTTGCCGCGTATTTATTTAAACCTTGTGCCGCGTAAACGACTCGGTTTAGAGCGGGCATTAAATTTGATTTGCTAGATTTGGATTATTTTTGCGGCGCTTTGGCTAGGATTTTTGGGCGTTGAGAGATTAAATTTTGATTGTCGCGCAGGTTTGGTTTTAGCCTCGCTCGGACAAAACAGCCGCCTAGTAAATTTAAGCTAAAGCCCCGCCCGGTACTTGCCGATTTAAACGACTCGCATTTCTTTCTTTAGGTGTAGCCGCAGATTAGTAAATTTAC
The DNA here is from genome assembly GCA_963515575.1 of uncultured Campylobacter sp. Classification (GTDB taxonomy): domain Bacteria; phylum Campylobacterota; class Campylobacteria; order Campylobacterales; family Campylobacteraceae; genus Campylobacter_A. Next base: position 1,853 of record CAUPYN010000119.1, on the reverse strand, counting down.
GCTCGTTAAGCTGAAATTTAACGCCGCCGCTAAGTAAGGCTAAAACGCGGACAAGGCAAACCGATGGTGCTTTTTTTTTGGTTTGCTAGCGTTTTACAGGTCGTTTGTCCGTAAAAATCCAAACTCGCGAGTTAAATTTACTCGCCGTCCGCGACGACCCGCTTTATCTCAAAAATCGGCTAAAGATTAAATTTAAACGGCAAACTCGGCGGCGGCGGGGCGAAACTCAAATTTAGAAAACTTACGACAGCGCGGCGGTAAATTTAAGCTTTGGCGAAGTGGGCGGACGAAAATAAACCGACAAGTACGGGTTGCGTGCTTAAATCACGCGGGGCTTAGATACAAATTTATCGCCGAATTCGGCGCGCCGCGGCTAAAATTTGCGCTAAACGGCACGCGGCAAACCTAGGCGATACGCGGACGGCTTACTTAGAGTCGCTTAAATTTAAAGGAGACGTAGACGAAATTCGCAAAACCTCGCCCGAAAATTTACAGCCGCTAGCGGCTTGGCAGAGTTTGTCTGTTTTAGGAGAGCTAGGCGCAAATTTAACGGCGCAAATAAAATCGCGAGATTAAAGACTAAATTTTTAAGAGTTTGATACCGAATTTTGCGAGGCGTCACCGGTAAATTTATAGCTCGGTTCTACTATCAAGCGCTTTCATAAGCGAGAGAAGGTCGATGTTTTCGAGATTTACGCCTGTGGGTACGCCTTGGGCTATCTTGCTAAATTTAACGCCCAAATCGCTTAGCTTGTCTTCGATAAAGACCATCACCGCGTCGCTGCTAAGTCCCGGCGTTAGCGCGAAGATAATCTCGGTTACGCCGTTTTGGCGGATGATTTCGCGTAGTTTTTCGGTTTGCGCCTGCGTTATCTCTTCTAGCACGAAGTAGCGACCTCGGTATATCGCGCTTTGCTCGAAAACCAGGATATCTTTTGGGCTTTCGACGACGGCTAGTAGCTCACTGTCGCGAGTTTCGTCGCTGCAAACGTCGCAAATTTCATCCTCGCTAAGCCCGCCGCAAATTTGACATTTACCCGTAAATCTTACGGCGTCCTCGATGCTTTGGGCTAGTTTTAGTCCGCCTAAGTTATCTTTTAAGCAGACGTGATAGGCGTAGCGCTGGGCCGATTTTTTACCCACGCCCGGTAACCGCTCGAAGGCCGCGACTAGTTCATTAAATTTCTCAAGCCCCTTCTTCAACGTTTTCCTTCTTCAACGTTTTCTTTCGGCTTGGTGCAGATTTTAAATGCGTGGTAGCCGTCTTCGTAGGAGTATTTTAGGCTAAATTTATGCATCTGGCAGATGTGGTCGATGATGTAAAGACCAAGCCCCATGCCGCCGCTTTTGTTGTCTTTTTCGCGGATAAAGGCTTGCAAATAATACTCGATGGGCTTTTGTAGCGGCTCGCCGAGATTTTTTACGACGATGCCGTCTTTGTCGCAGATAACCTGCGCCTTTTTGTCGTCGGCGTATTTTAGCGCGTTATCAATGAGGTTTTTGATCGCTAGCGAAAATAGCGCGAAATCTACGCGCAGTAAGACGTCTTGCCTGATATCGACGCTCACTTTTTCCTCGAATTTTTCCATCATCAGCATATCGCGCGCCTGCTCTAAGATGTTTGAAAAGTAGGACTCTTGATAGTTTAGCGCGTAGCTTTTAGATAGTAGCTGCTCGATCTTGCCAAACTCGTTTATGAGCATATCGAGCCGCTCAAATATCGCTATCAGGCGGCTTTTTTGCGTTTGGCTTTGTACCATTTCCGATACTATGCGGCCTTTGCCGATAGGCGTTTTTAGTTCGTGCATTATCGTGCGCAAAAAAAGCTGGCGCGAGCGAATCAGCTCTTTTAT
>CAUPYN010000118.1:0-6355 GCA_963515575.1 uncultured Campylobacter sp. | reverse complement strand
TTAACTCGAATTTAGCTTCGCTTTTATTCAAATTTCACCTAAAATACCAAATTTAAATATTCTTATCCAGCCACGTCTCCTCAGCTTCGCTTAGCTCGTCCACAGCCATTTTTTGCCAAAGCAGAGCAAGTCTTGGGCTATTTTTGAAATTTGGCTTTGAAAAATGGGGCGAGCCGCCTAGTATTGCCTGATGGATAATGAGTACAAATATGCCGTTATCTTGGGACTAAAGCTATAAAAGCTAGATATTAAGCAAATCAAGCTATAATTTCGCCCCAATCCTAGGTAGATGTCCGAGCGGTTTAAGGAGCACGCCTGAAATGCGTGTGCGGGGCAACTCGCCGAGAGTTCGAATCTCTCCCCGCCATTTTTTAAATCTATTAAATTTGCTTGGCCTTAAGGAGCAGATATGAAAATTTTGCTCTTAGACGCTAGCGGAAGCCTTGGTGGCTACGTTATAGACGCGCTCCAAGCCCCTACATAGACTCAGCCAAGATCATAGAAAACTAAGCTCTTGACTACACGCTGATACGTCCGCAGTGGTTTAGTAGTGCCAACGAGATAGACTACGAGGTCACGAGCTGGGCAAAAGGGGAGAAATTTAAAAACGAAAATGCCCAAATTTCAAGAAAATCTATCGCAAATTTGGTCAAAAGATGCCTGATCGATAGCTTTGGCACAAAAGATAGCCTAGGCATCAACAAAAAATAAATTTATAAGGAAAAAGATGATTGAACACTTACTGCTATTTTTAGCTTTGCTAGCTATCATTATCGCTTTAGTGATGATCTCAAACAGCCTAAAAGTAGCCTATCCGGTGCTTTTAGTTTTGGGCGGTCTTGCCATTAGTTTTGTGCCAAATTTACCCACCATTAGGATCGATCCAGAGCTTATTTTCATCATCTTTTTACCGCCGCTTCTTTACGAGGCCGCATGGGCAAACTCGATAAAAGAGCTATATAAATGGCGCCGAATGATCGGAAGTTTTGCATTTATCGTCGTTTTTATCAGCGCAGCAGCTGTTGCCGTGATAGCAAATTTAGTGATCCCCGGCTTCTCGCTCGCCCTTGGCTTCATGCTTGGCGCCATCGTCTCGCCACCAGATGCGGTGAGTACGGCTGCGATCCTTAAATTTGTCAAAGCACCGCGCAGGATCAGCGCTATTTTAGAAGGCGAGAGCCTTTTAAACGACGCATCATCGCTCATCATCTTTCGCTTCGCCGCAGTGGCTGTGACGACTGGGCAGTTTATCTGGTACAAGGCAGCTGCGAGCTTTATCTGGATGGTGGCTGGCGGTGTTTTGGCCGGTCTTGTGGTGGCATTAGCTGCCTACTTTTTGCATAGGATCTTGCCAACCGATGAGAACAGCGATACCATCATAACGATCACGACACCTTATGTCATGTATATTTTGGCTGAGGAGCTTGGCGCGAGCGGCGTTTTGGCGGTGGTTTGCGGCGGACTTTATCTCTCGACAAAACGAAACGAAATTTTCACCGCTTCAACAAGGATCCACGCTGTGCCCGTTTGGAACAACTTTATCTTCTTGCTAAACGGCCTTGCCTTTACCATGATCGGCCTTGATCTGCCTCAAATTTTAGACGGTCTAAAGCATAGTTGCATATCGATGCTTGAGGCTCTATCTTACGGCGTTTTGGTGGCTGCCGTGCTCATCGTCATTAGGCTTTTGGCATCATACGGAGCCGTTTATATCACGATATTTATGAAGCGCTTTATCAGCGTGGCGGATGATCGCAATCCAGGCAAAGCGACGCCGTTTATCGTCGGCTGGGCGGGCATGAGAGGCGTAGTCTCGCTAGCTGCGGCACTCTCTATCCCCGCTATGGCTGGTAGCGAGCCGTTTCCGCATAGAGATCTCATCTTGTTTATCACCTTTGTCGTTATCTTGCTAACGCTCGTAGTTCAGGGACTAACTCTGCCGCTACTTATAAAAAGTGTCAAATTTCCAGACTTTAACGACCACATGCCAAACGAGCTAGCCAGAATCAAGATAAAAAAGGCGATCGCCGAGGTTTCGCTTAAATTTCAAAGCGAGAAATTTTGCAATGAGGAGAATTTCTTGTTTCAGAAACTCAAAGAAGTTTGGAATTTCGAGCTTTCAAATGAAAATTTCGAGATCAGCGACGAGGTCAGGCAGACCTATTTTGAGATCCTAAATGAGCAGCGAAAGGCACTTCTCGAGCTAAACAAAGACCCAAAAATCGACGAAGAGATCATCAGGACCTTTTTGTATCACATCGACCTTGAGGAGCAAAGGTGGCAGGAGCATAAAGAGCACTAAACTTGCTCAAATTTATGAGCAAGTTTAGACATATGCTTTAAATTTAGGCTCTATTTGCCTTATCCACTCGCACGAACGCCCAGTGCATAAATCCTTGCTTTGGTGTGTATTTGCCGCTGTTAAAATACTCCGCCAGCCGCGCCTCCTCAGCTTCGCTTAGCTCGCCGCCAAGCCCCCAACGCGTCTTTTGGATGAGTTCCTCGGCACTCGAAGCAGGACCTGCATGACACCTGGCTTTGATGTAGCTAAGGCTCGGCAAATAATCCATTTGAAACAAGATGTTTAAAAGATAGACGAAGTCGGGCTTTTGCTCCACCTTGCGCCCTATCGCGCCCAAAACGTCCTCGTCTACGAAGCTGCCGCCCACCTTAAACGTGATATAAAGCGATTTTTTAGTCTTTGAAAGAAGCTTGCTAAGCGCAGCTTTTAGATCGTCCACCTCAAGGCAGCGCGAGGCCAAAACCACGTCGCACTCAGGCACGTCAGACCAGTCGTCCTCAAAGGCTTTTTGCGCAAATTTAACGTTTTGTGCACCGTAAATTTGAGCATTTTCGCGGGCAAACTCTAGCATCTTAGGCGAAAAGTCGTAGCCGTAAATTTGATCTACTTTTTTGGCCGCCAGCACGCTTAGCGCGCCCGCGCCGCACGCAAAATCAAGCAGCGTAGAAACGCCCGTAAAATCGACCTTATCTATAAATTCTTGCGCGTAGGCGCTTTTCATCACGCCCTCATTAAAGCTCGGAGCCTTTTTGTCCCAGTCCTTGGCAAATTTTTTGCCAAACGAGCTTTTTGCCTTTTGCGCCTTATAAAGCGCGTCAAAGTCGATCTCATCGTAGTTTGAAGGTAAAATCATAATCTATCCTCGTATCTTTCGTAGTTTATGCCGTATATTTTATCGATATTTTCGGCGTTTATGAGCTTTTCGCTCTCACCAAAGGCTAAAATTTCGCCGTCTTTTATAAACAGCGTCAAATTTGAAACGAACTTCGCGTGGCGCGGGTAGTGCGTCGTTTGCACGAAGGTGTAGCCCTCATCGCCTAGCGCCTTGATCATCTCGAGCAGTTTGATCTGATTGCCAAAATCCAGCCCGTTGGTCGGCTCGTCCATAAAGATCACTTTCGCGCCCTGAACCAGCGTGCGCGCGATGTACGCCAGCTGCCGCTCGCCGCCGCTAACCCTCGTATAGGGCGCGTTTTTTAGATGCACGATACCCATATTTTCCAGCGCCTGCTCGGCTAGCTTTTTATCCGCTGCGCTAAAGCTAGAAAACAGCGGCGTCCTGCATAGCGCACCCATCAGCACGACGTCAAAGACGCTGTAGTCATACGACGGCGCGTGCGTCTGCGGCACGTAGGCGACGAGTGAGGCGAGCCCCTTTTTGCCGTAGTCGCGCACGCTTTTGCCGCTGCCGTTGGCGCCTAGGATACTTAGCGTATCGCCCGTCGCGACGTCAAAGCTGATGCCCTTTAGCACGGGCTTATCGCGGTAGGAGAAGCGTAAATTTCGCACTTCTATCAAATTTTCTCGCATCAAAAGCTCCTCTTGGCGCGGCGAAGCACGATGATAAACATCGGAATGCCAAACAGCGAGGTCACGATGCCGATGGGGATCTCAAAGGTAAAAATGAGCCGCGAGAAGCTGTCGCAAAAGAGAAAAAATATCGCGCCGATCATCGCCGAGCTAGCAAGCACCGCGCGGTTGTCGGCGCCGAAGATAAAGCGCGCGATGTGCGGCACGATAAGCCCGATCCAGCCGATGATGCCCGCGATCGTCACGCTAAGCGCGCTAACGAAGGTCGCGACTAGGATGATGAAAATTTTAACCCGTGCCACGTTTACGCCCAGGCTCTTTGCCTCCTCTTCGCCAAGGCTTAGCGCGTTTAGGTATTTGCCGCTAAGCGCCAGCAGCAAAATGCCCGCGCACATCGGCAGGATCGAAATTTGAATAAAGCTTTTGGACGTAAAGCCGAGGCTTCCCATCAAAAAATAGGTGATCGCGGGAAGCGCGTCGTTGGGGTCTGCGGCGTATTTTAGCACCGAGAGCAGCGAGGTAAAAAGCGAGCCGCTGATGACGCCGCCAAGAACTAGCACGATGACGCTACCGCTACGCGAATACAGCGCCGAGACGCCCAGCGCCACGGTTACGGCGAGAAAGCCAAAGCCAAATGTGCTAAGCTGGATGAGATATTCGTTAAATTTGAAAAACATCCCCACCGCTGCGCCAAATCCCGCGCCGCTTAGAACGCCCAGGATCGAGGGGCTAACGAGCGGGTTAACAAACATCGCCTGATACGCCGCGCCGCTGATCGCGAGGCTCGTGCCGATGAGCACGCACGCAAGTATGCGCGGCAGGCGAATTTCAAGCAAGAGTGTGGCATGACCTCGAAATCTTTTAAGCTTTCGCCCCGCAGCAGTGCCGTGACGTAGTGCGCGTAGTCCTCTGCGCCAAAGCCGTATTTGCCAAGCAGCAGCGAGCCCGCGACGCAAAGCGCCAGCAGCAGGGCCAAAAACGCAAACGCCCTTTGCTCATTTTTCTTTACTCACTCGGCGCCCCGTCCTAAAATTTTATAAATTTGCTCGTCTGTAAGCTCAAGATCCAAAAACAGTTTGTAAAACTCGCGCGTCTCGCGGACCATGTCAAATTTAAACGCTTCTGGATAAGTTAAATTTATGAGCCATTTTAGTCCCAAAAACCTCATAAACGAAGGCGGGCGGTCAAACCATGAAAAGGGCTCGCGCGGGATGTAGTAGGCTTTTTTGTTTTTCACCGCGCCTAGTAGCTGCCACTTCGGATCGCCGTAAATTTTATCAAACAGCTCTTTTTCGTAGATGAGGATGACGTCGGGATCGTATTTTACGAGCTGCTCGAAGCTGATCTTTACGCGTCCGAAAGATTTGGCGTTTGGATCTTCGCTGCACTTATGTACGTTCTGCGCCCCGGCTCGCTCGATGAGCGTAGCGTGCCACGAGCCCTCGCACTCGGTGGCTAGCCCGTCGCTACCCTGCGCGTAGTAGATTTTTACCTTTTGCAGGTTGTTTTTCTTGATGTACTCCTCGATCTGCGCGGTTAAATTTAGTGATTCGCGCGCATAACTTATGAGTTTCGCCGCGCGCTCCTGTTTGCCCGTCACTTCGCCTAAAATTTCAAACCCATCCAAGTAGTCCTCGAGCTTCGTCGCGCTTAGATAGAGCATCGGTTTTTTGATAGAGCCGAAGACCTCGCTCATCTTTTTGGTGTTGCGTGAGCTTGCGTTTACGAGGATGAGCTCGGGGTTTAGGCGTAGCAGCATCTCGACGTTTGGAATTTTACCCTGACCGAAAAAGCCGCCCACGACGGGCTGCTCTTGCACCTCTTTTTTGACGTAAGGCCGCTCGTAGTCGTTCCATTCGAAATTCGTGCCGCTGATTTTAGCGGGATCAAGCGCGTAAAGCATATATAAAAGCGGCGGCGAGCTCGCGTAAATTTTAGACGGAGTGCCTTGCAGCTGGCCTATGTTTTCGCTGTTTTGGGCGATGTAATCCTTGATCTGCTCAGGTGTCATCGCAAAGCAAAAGCTCAAAAACGCAAAGAAAAACAAGATAATTCTTTTAAACATTTTTCGCTTTTAAATGATTTTGTAAAGTATAGCTAAAGAAATTTTAAAATAGATTTTATTATATAAATAGAGTCGAATTTTAAGCGGAATCGCCCTTTTCAAAGCGATCCGCCTTGCAAATTCTAATTAGAATTTATATCTTAAATTCGTGAAAAATACCCTTCCCTCTTCCGGATAGCCTTCTCTATACTCGTAGTTTTTATCAAACAAATTTGATATGCCCGCCTCGACGCTTAAATTCTCCGTCGGTTTGTAGATAAATTTGACGTTTGTAGTACCAAAGCCGGCTAGCTTTGTCACTTCGTAAGAGTTTGAGTAACGGCTCGAGATCATATACTGCGATGCGTAAATGCTAAATTTAGGCACGATCTTGTAGTCTACGTAAGCAAAAGCCTTATGTTTAGGTATGTCGTAAACTCTACTATCGGCACCGCTTTTATATTTCGCGCTGATATAGG
>CAUPYN010000117.1:0-6383 GCA_963515575.1 uncultured Campylobacter sp. | reverse complement strand
ACATATGCCAGATCAAATAAAGAGGCTTTAGAAATTGCATATTTACTAAAGTATTTTTTTGCGTTAAATAAAACGGGCAATATTAAAATATTTTTTGCAAAAAAAGATAACGTCATTCAAGCCGGAGCAATTTTTCTCGTTTCCAAACATATGTCTATATATTGGCACGGTGCATCTATAAATAATTGCGCTACCGGCTCTTCAAATTTGTTGCAGTGGGAGGCAATAAAATATTTTAAGCAAAACGGCACAAAGATATATGATTTTGGAGGCTGCTCTGATTTGGACGAGAAAGCTAAATCTATCAGTAGATTTAAAAGTAGATTCGGCGGTATGACGTTTAATTATATAGGGTTTATAAAAATAAACAATATTTTAAAAAATATGTTATTTATCTTTATAAGAAATTTTACTAATAAGGGCTAGATATGACTACGCAAGAGAAAATTTTGGACCGATATAAAGAAATAAGAGGCGATTTTATAGACACTAAAGACGAGAAGCTCAGGCAAGAGTTTTTTGATAATCTCTTAAAATATAACTATTTAAAACACATAAATCCATATATAAACGGCAAAATTTTAGAGATCGGTTGCAATAAAGGCTATATGTTAAAAGCATTGCAAGGTTTGGGTTTTAAAAATTTATACGGTATAGATTTGTCTAATTCCGACTTGTCGATAGCTAAAAATAGAACCGGACTAGATACGCTAAAACAAGAAAACGCTTTTGATAATTTAAAATATAATAAATACGACCTTATACTGTGTAAAGACGTTATGGAGCATATACAAAAAGATAGGCAAGAGGAATTCGTAAAAGAGATATATAACTCGTTAAATATCGGCGGGACGGCAATCATCCAGGTTCCAAATATGGACTGGATGATGTCTAATCATGAAAGATATATGGACTTTACTCATGAAGTAGGCTATACCAGAGAGAGCCTTGCGGATATTTTTAGACTATATTTTGCCGAGGTAGAAGTGCTTCCGGCCTCATATATATTTAGAAATAGCAAGAAAAAGATCGTCGTTTCGCTAGTAAGAAGCATTATGATTAAATGTATAAGGTTTGCTTTAAGGATACTTGGAGAAGGCGCAAGCGATGTTTGGTTTGAACACAGAGAGATAATGGTCGTAGCAAAAAAAGACAGATAATGAAACAAATTTTAATAACCTGCGATACCGAGGTCGGCGAACTGCATGCAAATAGAGCCGATGCGTTTGAGATTTTTATAAAAGGCGAGATCGGCGGCGGCACGGAAGTCGGCGTAAAGCTCATAAACGATTTAGCAAACGAGTACGGCGGCGTAGCGGAGCATTTTGTGGACGTATATCCGTATGAAATATACGGCGAGGATAAATTTAAAAGGCTGTGTCGCCAAATCGTTAAGAGCGGACACGGCGTAAATTTACATACCCATCCGTCCGGAAAATACGATAAAAATAGAAAATTTATGCGCCAATATAGCCTAGACGAGCAAATAGAAATTATAAATTTCGGTAAGCAAAAGATAAAAGAGTGGATAGGCACGGACGTTATAGCCCATAGAGCGGGAGGATACGGCGCAAACGACGACACGCTAAGAGCTCTTAGGATAAACGATATTTTTATAGATAGCTCGTTTTTTTATAAAAATATAAATTGCGCTATAAACTACGACTACGTAAATAAAACTAGCAAAAAATGCGGCGTTTTGCAGTTGCCCGTTAGCGTTTATGAAAAACAAAAGCGCTACGGTGTTTTAAAAACCAAAAGCGTTTTTCAAAAATTTGATTTTAGATACGGCTCTAGCGCGGATGAAATATTAAGAGCGATTGATTTAATGCCTAAAGATTGCATAATAACGCTTTTTTTGCATAGTTTTAATTTTTTAAATTTAAAATATAATTTTAAAAGCGGGCAGTATGTCGATATAAGCATAAACGAGGGTTTAATAGGCGAGTACAAAAAACTTTTAGAAAAAATCGCGGATAATAAAGAGTGTAAATTTACGTCGATAAAAGATTTAAATTTAAGCTCTTTAAGCTACTCGGACTATGTGCCAAAGATTAGCGTAAACGCCGAAATACTAAAGCCTGCAATGGATAAATTTAGGCTAAAATTTATGCAGATAGGCGATATATAATGAAAATACTTTATCTAAGGACGCTTTATTGGTTTGGGCTAAAAGCGGGCGGCTCGGTGGGGCACACGGCAGGCGTTATAAACGCTATGGATAAAAAGGTGCGGCTAAGCGTCGTTTCAAATGACGAACTTTGGGGGGTTGATAAAGAAATAACCGTCGTAAAGCCTATAAAATTTCCTTTTATCCCAAAAGACGTTCTTGAGTTTTTTTATAATTTTAAAATAATAAAGCATTGCGCCGATTTGGAGGCTGACGCGATATATCAGAGATATAGCGGATTTAGCTTTTGCGGGGCTTATATCGCAAAGAGAAAAAAGATACCGTTTGTTTTAGAGTTTAACTCGTCTGACGTTTGGAAAATTAAAAATTGGAAAAATAACGATACTCTTTTTAAGCGAATTTTCAAGACTATTTACTACAAAATTTTTAAGCTACCTATCGTTTGCGCGATAGAAAGTTATAATCTAAAAAATGCAAAATGCGTAGTTGCGGTATCGGAGGCGTTAAAAGATATCCTTTTAAATTTAGGCGTAGACGAGGGCAAAATAATCGTAAATCCAAACGGAATAGACGAAAACAAATATAATCCGCAGGTAAGCTGCGAGGAGGTAAAGCAAAAATACGGTCTTGAAAATAAAATCGTAATCGGCTTTATAGGGACGTTTGGTCAGTGGCACGGAGCCGAAAATATCGCGCACGCTTACGGCAAGCTACTGCAAAAATATCCCGAATACAAAGAAAAAACCAAGCTTTTTATGATAGGCGACGGTATCAGGATGCCTGAGGTTAAAGAACGAATTTTAGAATACAATTTAGAAAAAAATGCGGTATTAACTGGCCTAATCCCGCAAGAACAAGGAGCTAATTTTCTAAGCGCGTGCGATATCTTGGTTAATGCCACCGTCCCAAATCCCGATGAAAGCGAGTTTTTCGGCAGTCCTACCAAGCTGTTTGAATACATGGCTATGGGTAAAGCCGTAATATGCAGCGATATGGCTCAGATGTCTGAAATTTTGGAGCACGGCAAAACCGCCTATATGGTAAAACCGGGATGCGTAGACGCGCTAGAAGCCGCCATGAAGGCGCTAATAGACGATGCTTCGCTAAGGGCGTCTATGGGCGCAAACGCCGCAAAAGAAGCCCTACGAAAGTATACGTGGGACAGGCACGTGGATAAAATTTTAGAGGCCGTGAATAATGGGTAAAATTTTTTATTATCTTAAAAAAGCCAAGTCGATGCCGCCTGATGCGTTATGCGCGAAAATCGCCAATAAAATTTTAAATTCAACTAAAAATAAAATCCAAAAATTGCGCGATGTATCGGGCGATACCCGTATCAAATTTAACGTTTCGCCGATACGAATAAGCTACGTAAATTTATGCGAACTCGACGTTTCAAACATAAATTTAGACGTCGCTAGATATCTGTCTAAAATGTACCTGGAGCATAAATTTGATCTGCTCGGTAGCGGGTGGGTAAAAAATAGCTATGATAGCGCGGCGCTCGGGCTAGATGGCTACAAATACGATATGAATGTCGCGGTGCCTGCGAATGTGCCCGAAGGCTATGAGCCGATCGATTGGCAAAAGGATTTTAAAAGCGGCTTTCGGTGGGATGAAAAAAAATGGTACAAAGATCAGCGCATAGCCCATAAGCTCGGCAGCGATATAAAGGTGCCGTGGGAGCTTGCGAGGCTTCAGCACTTGCCGCAGCTTGCTATTTTTGCGATGGCGGATTCAAATTTAAAAGAGCAAAATTTAAAGGAATTTAAAAACCAAATTTTAGATTTTATCCGCAACAATCCGCCTAGAATGGGCGTAAATTGGACCTGCACGATGGATGTGGGCATCAGGGTTGCCAACATGCTGGTGGCTTACGATATGTTTTGCCAGATGGATGAGGGCGGAATTTTAGGTCAAAATTTCAAGCAAACCTTTTCAAATAGCGTCTACGAGCATGCGCTTCATATCGTAAATAATCTGGAATATTCGCCGCATCTTACGTCAAATCACTATTTAAGCGACATCGTGGGTTTGCTATTTGCGTGCGCGTATCTAGACGGCGGCGCCGAGATAGACGCGTGGCTTGCGTTTGCCGTGCAAGAAGTAATTAGCGAAATGAAAAAGGAATTTTACGAAGATGGCGGAAATTTTGAGAGTTCTACGAGCTATCACCGCCTAAGCGGCGAGCTAATGGTGTATGCCGCGGCTTTGATACTGGGTCTAAAAAGCGAGAAAATTTCATCTTTGCAAAATTACGACGCAAAACTTTGGCGCAAAAAGCCGAAGCTCTTGCCGCCAAACGAGCAGGAATTTAAAATCTTAAACGGAGAAATAGCGCTGCCGCAGTGGTACGCAGATAGGCTGTATAAAATCGGTAGGTTTACCGTAGATATCACAAAGCCAAACGGCGAAGTACCGCAATTTGGCGATAACGACAGCGGCAGGTTTTTTAAATTTAGCCCAAACGGCGAGTTTTTTAGCAACGAGCAAGCCGCGCGAAAATATCTAAATTTAAGCGGCTTTGAGGGCGGCGGCGAGCCGTTTTGGGATGAAAATATCTTAAATCACTCCGCGCTAATTAGCTGCATGGGCGGGATTTTTGACGATGAGATATTTGAAAATGATATGCGCTTTGAGAGGAGTTTTATCCGCTCGCTTGCCGGACGAAAGCTGCAAGCGATCGATAAAACGTATAAAAGTCAGGTTGATTCTGGCGTGAAATCTAGCGAACTGCCGTACCGAAAAAGCGTGGAATTTAAAATTGCGAATCCGCAAGAGATCAAAAATATATTTTATCCGGATAGCGGAATTTTTATCTTTAAATCCGGTAAATTTTACCTCGCCGTCTGCGCTACGCCGCTTGGACAGAATGGCCACGGCGGACACACTCATAACGATAAGCTGGGCTACGAGCTGTGGATAGACGGGCGCGACATAGCGAGAGATCCAGGTACCTATCTTTATACGCCGCTTCCAGATAGGAGAAATGAATTTAGAAGCATTAGGGCGCACAACGTGCCTATTATAGGCGATTTGGAACAAAATAGTTGGGGCGAGAGGATAGCGGGATTATTCGGTATGCTCGCCGAGTGTAGATGTTTTGTAACGGACTTTGGAGAATATTTTATAAGTCTCGCTGCCGAATACAAAGGCGTAAAAATTATGAGAAAATTTGAGATAAAAGAGGACAAATTGGAGATTACCGATATGTCGAACAAGGAATTTTATTATAGTAAATTTGAGTTTTATTCAAATGGATATGGAAAGTTGGTTAAAATCGGTGTAGCCAATGGATAGTAGTATTATAGTAAATAATAATTTTAATTTATTGAGATTGATAGCCGCGCTCCAAGTTATGTTTGTTCATGCAAATGGTTATTTAGCAGATAAAAGCGATTTGTCTCAGAGTATAACTAGTATACTAAATTTTAGCGGCGTAACTGTATTTTTTCTGATTAGCGGTTTTTTAATAAGTATGTCTTATGCAAAAAATCAAGATTTAAGAACTTATATTAAAAATAGAATTTTAAGAATTTATCCAGGGCTTTATATTAATATTTTGATCGGTATAGCAGTTTTATATGCATTCATAGATTTAAATTTTGACTTTGTTTTTTTTAAATGGCTCCTTACGCAAATTTCCTTTTTGCAATTTTACAATCTTGATGCCAGTAAAGCTTTTGGTACTGGCGAGATAAATGCGCCGCTTTGGACGATCTCGATTGAGCTAGTATTTTATGCCGTCTTGCCCACTATTTTTAATATAAATAAAAGGTCCAGGAAAATATTGCCTTGCATTTTTCTGATCTCAATAATATTTTTTATATATAATTCTAGTAGCGATAGAAATTTGTTTATTAACAAGCTTATTAATGTATCTCTGGCGCCATACCTGTTTGTATTTTTAATCGGCTTTTATTTCTATACATATTTTGATTTCTTTCATAAGTACTTAAAGGATAAATTCTTTATATATTTCGCTACTTATATTATGGGCAGAATTTGCTGCCATTATTTTAATGGTATTTTTTTAGATATATTAGTAAATTATTTTATATTTCCGTTTTTGGTTTTTTCTTTTGCTTTTAGCTTCAAAGGTCTCGATAAATTTTTACGAGGAAACGATTTCACATATGGTATTTACATATACCATATGTTTTTTGTAAATATTTTTGTCCAAATAGGTAGTGGGGGGGGCAGCATTTATGTAGTATATGTCGCTATTTTGTCTATATGCTGCGCTATAATC
>CAUPYN010000116.1:0-6384 GCA_963515575.1 uncultured Campylobacter sp. | reverse complement strand
TAGACTTTTAACAAACTCCGAGGGAATAAACTTATATAATTATATTGCTGTGCAAAAACATACAGCTGATGCGGCTGCAGCGGCTGCTGCCCCAGCGGCAGCTCCTGGTAATACAGCATTAGCAGCAGCGGCGGCTAAGGCAGCACAAACACTTACAGATGTTACGGATGCTCAAGCTAAAAAAATAGCGCTTGACGCCGCTAGAGGTACTCCTGGTGAGGCAGCGGCTCAAGCGGCCTACGACGCTGCATTCTCTTAGGCTTTTAAAAACTACTACAAAAACGACTGCGTGGAGATAACCGTGAACGAGCACGGCCAGTTTCAGGTAAAAAATCCTAGCGGAGACGCCTTTAACTCCGACGACGGCGACGATACGGACGCAACTGGCGGCCACGCGACAAACAACGCAGATACGGGCATGGACGATCATAATATCAATTTAGCTATTACCGGTCTAACCAATGCTGCCAACAACGTAACCGAAAACGTTAAATTTACGGCATCTATGGCTCCGCTCTCAGGTTCGTTAAGCTCCGGAGACGCCGCAAGAGTAACCGATAGCCTAAATATGGCGGCTCATAGCTCTAGCACCGATATCTACGACAGCCTAGGCACGAAACATAACGTCAAGATGGACTTCGTAAAACGCGGTTATACCGAAAATGGCGGAACGGAGTGGACGATGGTGATCCAGGTAGCCGAACCGAATCAAATAAGCACTACGGAGCCTAAAAACGTGATAACCGGTTACGTGAGATTTAACCCGGACGGCTCGCTAGCGACGTATAGCCCTGCTAGCATTACCTTCGGCGCGCAAAACGGCTCGTCTATCGGTCAGCATATCGAGCTAAAATTCGGTACTACGCAGACCACCGACGGACTAACCAGCACCGATAACAACTCAAGCACCTCCGACATCAGCCAAGACGGATACGCTAGCGGCGAGCTACACGGACTAAGGATAGACGGAGCAGGCACCCTCATAGGCTCCTTTACCAACGGCAGAAGCCTAGGACTGGCGCAAGTGGGCGTGGCTAAATTCGCAAATAACCAAGGCTTAGCCGGTGAGGGCGGAAATTTATTCTCCCGCACGGCAAACTCCGGCGATCCGATCATCGGCGCGGCTCAAACTGCCGGACGCGGTAAAATTTCGGCCTCAAGCCTTGAGATGAGCAACGTCGATCTATCTCGCTCGCTAACTCAGCTCATCGTCGTACAGCGCGGCTTCCAGGCTAACTCAAAGACGATAACTACTAGTGACGAGATGCTAAACACGCTGCTTCAACTAAAATAATTTATTTCTTCGGGCTTTAGTTTCGTCTAAAGCCCTTTTTATCGATTTTTAGCTAAATTTACCGCTAAATTTAACTAAAAGAGTCAAAAATGCAAGTAACGCTTCTAAACTACACCCCGCTAAACATCTGCTCGCACGCTATCCGCACATGCTGGCAAAGCTTCGAAAAAGGCGATAACGGCGGCGAAAAAGACGTCGAGCTCATTGAACGCGTCGGCAATAAATTTAAACACGCCAGTACGCTTGAGCACCTCTACTATAACTTCTACATCCAAGGCATCTCGCGCGCCCTGCTGCAAGAGCTAGCCCGTCACCGCGTAGCGAGCCTCAGCGTAAAATCAACGCGATACACGCTAAAAGAGCTAAAAAAAGAGCTCAAATTTGAGCTTGGCGACTTTGAGCGAGCGCAGAAATTTCTCGTGCTAACGGGCGACGAAACGGTCGATAACGCAAGCATCAAAGCGCTAGAAAACCTGCGCGAAATCCTCGTAAACACCACAAAAAGCCTCGACATCGTCAAGTACTGCCTGCCCGAGTGCTACAAAACCGAACTCACGTGGAGCGTAAACGCGCGCAGTTTGCAAAATTTCCTCTCGCTTCGCAGCTCAAAATCAGCGCTTTGGGAGATCAGAAACCTATCGCTAAAGCTTTACGAGTCGCTGCCGCAGGAGCATAAATTTATATTTGAAAGCTGCGTAAATCAAGAAGCTCAGCCTAAATAATCGGCTTAAAAATATCGCGCCCTCTAGCTGCCGGCAGCGGTTTTGCGGGACGAGCGGGCAAATAGGGTTTAACCGCGCGCGGATTTAGATAAACGTTTGATAAAATAAAAAGCCTCGCTCAAAGGCTACGGTCATATGCATAAAAGCCGAAATTTGGGCATTTAAAAAGCAAAATTTAAAGTCATAGCGGGGCAGAAGCGAAGTTTTATCTGCGGCGTAATCGCGGATTATTTATCAGGACTTTGCATTGCGCGCGTAGGAGATTACGATAAAAGCTCCGCTTTAAACAAAATCTATATTTTTTACATCATTTTGCCGCGGTGATAGAGGTGCTTAAATTTCAAGTTAGATCGCTGAAAATTTAAAGTAAAAGCAATAAATCATAAGGGCGTAATGGCGAAGCTCTACTCGCATGTAATCAAATCAAATGCTTTAAGGGCGTATGAAGGGCTTAAATTTATCGTTAAACGGCAAAGGCCTTAAATTTATTTTTACGCTAAATTTTTGTTATTTGAAGCCGCTTGCCCTAAAGCCACGATTTGCCAGCGGTTTTTGCTTGGGATAAGTTTGGATTTAAAGGCGCGGTTTTAGGCTGATTATGAGGAAAAATTGCTAATCGCCAAATTTGGCGACAAAAATTATAGAGCCGAAAAATTCGTCGGGAGAATAAGCGAAAATCGGATAAATTTAAAAATCCGCCGAAAATCGGCGGAAAAATTATTCGTCGTATTTTAAGAAAATATCCTCGCCGCCTTTTTCAAGGTTTAGGATGCCTTCGCCGCGTTTAAAGGTAATCTCGGCGCCGTCGTCGTTAGCTAGTCTCGTGCCGCTTGCGGTGACTGCGTTTTTAAGGTTGATTTTGCGTCCTTTGCTGTCTTCTAACACGGCAGTGTTAAATTCGTCCGTCGAGCTTAGTTTGACGACGTATTTTGGATCGTTTACGCCCGTAAATTTAATCACTTCAGCTTGCGATTTGGTGATCTGCGCTTTGTTTGAGCTTTCGCTTTTGTTTGCCTGGCAACCGCTAAGCATAGCAACTGCGGCAAAAGCCGCCAAAGATGAAACTAAAATTTTCTTCATTTTTGTCCTTTTTTTGAAATGAGACTGAAATCTTACTTTAAAATAATTTATATAAAGTAAATTTAACCAAGCGGAGTCCTCGCTCAAGGTTAAATTTACTCGCGGGCTTACGCTTACTTGGAAAAATAAGCCGCCGCGCGCCGTTGTCAAGGCTCTTAAAAAGCCTGCAAAAATAGCGAATAAACTAGTTGCAGCCGCAACCGCAGCAAGACTTCGCGCCGCCGTGAAGCTCGGAAACGTAAAATTTAACCGAATTTAGCCCCTCTTTTAGCGCCCATTCGTAAGCGCTCGAGACGAAATCCCAGTTGATGTTTTCAAACAGCTTCTCCAAATACGCCGGACGCGCGTTTCTGTGATCGACGTAGTATGCGTGCTCCCAAACGTCCGCGACTAGAAGCGGCACAAGGCCGTCAGTTACAGGAGTTTGAGCGTTACTTGTTTGGACGATTTGCAGTTTATCCTCTTTTGGATTGTAAACCAGCCACGCCCAGCCGGAGCCAAAAAGCGTAGTCGCCGCCTTTAAAAACTCCTCTTTAAAATTTGGAATATCTTTTTCTAGGCGCTCCTTTAGCTCGTCGCTCATTTGGCTTTTTTTCGCGATGCAATCCCAGTAAAAGTCGTGATTATAGACCTGAGCCGCGTTATTAAACACGCCGCCCGAGCTTTTTGTCAGGATGTCAAAGAGGCTTGCACCCTCAAACTCTGTACCTTTTATCAAATTATTTAGGTTATTGACGTAGGTTTGGTGGTGCTTGCCGTGGTGGTAACTACAGGTTTCCTCGCTGACGACGGCGTTTGCTTTCAGATCGAAAGGCAGTTTTCTAAGTTCAAACATAATTTTTCCTTTGTAATAAATTTTATCCGTATTATAGCGACAAAAGAGTAACTATTTTACTAACGCTTTAATAAGCTTTTATCAATAACTGTAGATTTTGCGATAAATTCGGATGTTTTACCTTTATGATAAATTTAGCGACACGCTCGCTGGTTTTGCAAATTTTGCCTATATCACGATATTTTTATTTGCTAGATTTTAAGCGCTAGCTCGCTCATAGAGCTAAAGATACGGCACCGGCACGATTTATTTAGCTCAAATAATCTTATGACGCGTAAATTTGACTCAAAGATAAGACCGCACCGCTTAAAAGTCCTAATCTCAAGCGAGCTTTTAAGCTCTATAACGAAGCGTTAAAGAGGGCGTAAAAGCGGCAATTTTAAAAGAGCGATCCGTAAAATTTAACTATAGCTTAGGATGATAATTTTCAACTTAAAAGCAAGCAAAATATAAGATAATGTGTATTTTAGTAACATTTGATTAAGTAACAGCTGGCAAAAATCAAATCAAAATGATGATATTATCTATACAGATTTATTTATATGCTACTTTTTTACACATAAAAGAGATAAAATTTATGAGATAAAAGGAAAATTACTAAATTCGCTAGTTTTATATTTTATAATCGTTTCAAGCTAATACATAGCGTATTTCACAAAAAGGACATCATATGAAATTTAAGTTACTTTCCGCACTGCTTCTTTCTTGCGCGCTAGCCGGAAGCGCGTTTGCCGCAGGTAAAACCTACACGATCAAATTCGCCCACGTCGTGGCTGCCTCTACGCCAAAAGGCAAGGCTGCGGACTTTTTTGCCAAACGTGTCGGCGAGCTTAGCGGCGGAGCGATCAAGGTCGAGGTATATCCTGCCGCATCGCTGATGGACGACGATAGGGTTTTTGCCGCGCTAAAGCTTGGCAACGTACAGATGGCTGCGCCTAGTTTTTCTAAATTTACGCCGATAGTGCCGCAGTTTCAACTATTTGACCTGCCATTTATCTTTAGAGATAACGCCCATCTTTACGCGGTAGAGGACGGCGAAGTCGGACAAGCTCTAAAAGATATGATCGCTAAAAAAGGCTTCATCGCGCTTGATTTTTGGGACGCTGGATTTAAGCACTTTAGCTCGAGCAAAAAACCAATCGTAGAGCCTGCGGACGCTAAGGGACAAAAATTCCGCATCCAAAGCTCAAAAGTACTTGAAGAGCAGATCAAAGTAGTCGGCGGTAACCCGCAAGTATTACCTTTTTCAGAGGTTTATCCGGCTCTTCAGCAAGGCGTAGTCGATGCGACGGAAAACCCGCTTTCAAATTTCTATAACTCCAAATTTTATGAGGCGCAAAGCTCTTTAACGCTATCAGGCCACGGATATTTGGGATATTTAGTCGTTATGAGCGAGAAATTTTGGAAAGGCTTGCCTGATGACATGAAGGCTCACGTAACGCAGGCTCTAAAAGAGGCTACGGCTTATGAGCGCGAAGAGACGGCCAAAGAAGAAGAGCATATTTTAAGCGAGCTTAAAAAATTTGCCGGCGAAAGTAAAAAGCTTGAGATAATCGAGCTAAATGCCGATCAAAAGGGCAAATGGGTAGAGGCTATGAAGCCGATTTATCCGAACTTCTACAACGTGATCGGTCAAGACCTGGTAGAAAAAACGATAAATACGAAGTAGGATTTTATGGGTAAATTTTTTGAGATTTTAGATGTCGGCATCGCCTCGGTGAACAAAACCGTAGCGGTGCTAGGCATCGCCGCAGGCACTCTGCTAGCCTTCGTCAATGTCGTGATGAGGTATTGCTTTAACACTGGCTGGTCGTGGGCGGGCGAGCTAACCAACTACCTTTTTATCTGGTCGGCATTTTTTGCCGCAGCATACGGCTTTAGAAAGGGCATTCATATCTCGGTTACGATTTTGATCGAGAGATTTCCGCCCATCGTCGCAAAGGCCTATCTCATCTTTGCAAATATACTAACGACGGCATTTTTGATGTTTATAGTAGTTTATAGCGTGCAGTATCTACAGGTGATAATCGAGCTTGATTTTATGAGCGTGGATCTAGGCGTGCCGCAGTGGATACCTATGCTGGTGCTTCCGATAGCGTT
This sequence comes from uncultured Campylobacter sp., assembly GCA_963515575.1. GTDB lineage: Bacteria > Campylobacterota > Campylobacteria > Campylobacterales > Campylobacteraceae > Campylobacter_A. The sequence continues at coordinate 353 of CAUPYN010000116.1, read as the reverse complement.
TTTGGGTGCCAGCTACCGCGCCGGAGAGAAAATTTTCCAGATCGCTATGACGCCGGCCGATAAGGTCATCGTAAATAATGAAGCCGAGATGATACACGACTCGGTCAAGAAAAGCTAAGGAGAGCCTATGACCATCGCATTTTTATTTATCTCGCTGTTTGGTCTCATGCTTATAGGCGTTCCGGTCGCCGTTTCGCTTGGAGCTAGTACGGTTTTAACGATGCTACTTTTTACCGATCTTGACGTCGCGGCGATGCCTCAGCTTATCTTTGACGGTATCAATAAATTTGCCCTTATGGCGATCCCGATGTTTATCCTAGCCGGAAATTTACTGAGCAAGGGCGGCTCTGCTA
>CAUPYN010000115.1:0-6388 GCA_963515575.1 uncultured Campylobacter sp. | reverse complement strand
GGCAAGAATAAATCAGTCATCGGCGGCGACGGACAAGTAAGCTTTGGCAACACGGTGCTAAAAGGCAACGCGGTAAAAATCCGCAAAATCCACGGCGGCAAGGTCCTAGCGGGCTTTGCTGGCAGCACCGCCGATGCGTTTAATCTCTTTGATATGTTTGAAAACAACCTCGAGCACGCCAAAGGCGACCTGCTAAAAGCGGTGATCGAGTTTAGCAAAGAGTGGCGCAAGGATAAATACCTGCGCAAGCTAGAAGCCATGATGCTGGTACTTGATAGAGAGAAAATTTTCCTTTTAAGCGGGACGGGCGACGTCGTAGAGCCCGAAGACGGCAAGATAGCCGCCATCGGAAGCGGCGGAAACTATGCTCTCTCTGCCGCCAGAGCTCTTGATAAATTTGCTCAGATTGACGAAGAAGAGCTCGTAAAAGAGAGCCTAAAGATCGCGGGCGAAATTTGCATTTACACGAACACGAATATAAAAACCTACGTTTTGGAATAGAGAAAAGATGAATTTAACCCCAAAAGAGATAGTGAAATTTTTAGACGATTATGTTATCGGACAAAAAGACGCCAAAAAAATCATCGCCATCGCGCTACGAAACCGTTACCGCAGGATGAAACTAGATAAAGCGATGCAAGACGATATCATGCCAAAAAACATCCTAATGATAGGCTCGACTGGCGTGGGCAAAACCGAGATCGCAAGGCGTTTGTCAAAGATGATGGGTTTGCCGTTTATCAAAGTAGAAGCTAGCAAATACACCGAAGTGGGCTTCGTCGGACGCGACGTAGAAAGCATGGTGCGCGATCTGGCGGCTGCGTCGGTAAATTTGGTCAAAGCCGAACAGCGTGAGAAAAATCGCGAAAAAATCGACGAATACGTAAAAGATAAGATAATAAAAAAACTCTTACCGCCTCTGCCGACTGGTGCGAGCGAAGAGAAAAAAGCAGACTACGAAAAAAGCTACGAAAAGATGATGAGTAGGCTCAAAAACGGTGATCTAGATGATCTAAGCATCGAGATAGAAGTCGTGCAAAATAGCTTTGACGCGGGAGCTAACGTGCCGCCAGATATGGCGCAGATGCAAGAGAGCTTCGTCAAAATCATAGGCCTAAGCAACAAAACCGTCAAAAAAGAGATGAAGGTAAAAGACGCCAAAGAAGCACTCAAAAACGAAGCTAGCGATAAAATTTTAGATATGGAAAGCATCAAAACCGAAGCCGTACGAAGAGCCGAAAACGAGGGCATAATCTTTATCGACGAGATCGATAAGGTCGCGGTAAGCTCCGGAAACTCGGGCAGGCAAGATCCGAGCAAAGAAGGCGTACAGCGCGACTTGCTACCTATCGTGGAGGGCTCGACGGTGACGACTAAATTTGGCGCCATAAAGACCAATCACATCCTTTTTATCGCTGCGGGCGCCTTTCACATCAGCAAGCCAAGCGATCTAATCCCGGAGCTTCAGGGGCGTTTTCCGCTGCGAGTCGAGCTTGATAGTTTAGATGAAAATGCGCTTTATCAAATTTTAACTCAGCCAAAAAATTCGCTACTTAAGCAGTATGAAGCGCTTTTAAAAACAGAAAACGTAAAGCTTAAATTTACGGATGACGCCATAAAAGCTATCGCCAAAATCGCTCAAAACGCTAACGAAAAAATGGAAGATATCGGCGCTAGGCGCCTACACACCGTGATCGAGCGCGTGATCGAGGATATCAGCTTTGAGGCTAATGAGCACGGCGGCGAGACGGTAGAGGTAGACAAAGCCCTCGTAGAAAAGCGTCTCTCAGACGTTGTCGAGGATCAAGACCTAGCGAGATATATCTTATGAAATCAGGCTTTGTAAGCATCATTGGTCGCACGAATGCAGGCAAAAGCTCCCTTTTAAATTTTTTGCTTGATGCGAAGATCACCATCGTCTCGCACAAGCAAAACGCCACGAGGCGAAAAATCAGCGGTATCGTGATGAACGGCGAAGATCAGATCGTTTTTACCGATACGCCGGGACTTCACGAGAGCAACAAGACGCTAAATAAACTAATGATAAACGAAGCAATAAAATCGATGGGCGACTGCGATGCGATCATATTTTTGGCGCCCGTTCACGACAATATAGACGACTACGTCAAATTTTTAAATTTAAATCCTCAAAAACCACATATCCTGGTGCTCACCAAGGTTGACGAAGTCTCAAACGCCAAGGTGCTTGAAAAAATCGCGCAGTATCAAAAATTTCAAGACAAATTTACCGCACTTTTGCCTTTTAGCGTCAAAAGGCAAACCTATAAAAAGCCGCTTTTAGATGAAATTTGCAAGCTTTTGCAAGAGCACGAGTATTTTTACGATCCGGAATTTTTAACGCCAACAAATGAAAAGGAAATTTTTCGTGAATTTATCCTTGAGGCACTATATGATAATCTAAGCGACGAGATCCCCTACTCTACCGACGTACTCATAGATAAAGTCAAAGAAAAACCGGAAATAACTGAAATTTATGCCACCATAATAACTGAACGCGAGATACATAAATCTATGATTATCGGAAAAAATGGTCAAACTATCAAAAGAATCGGGATAAATTCAAGAAAGTTAATATCAAATTTTACAGGACAAAAAATCCTTGTAAAGCTCGTTGTAGTCGTTAAAAAAGACTGGCGCAAAGACGAAAAAACTATAAAGAGCTTGAATATTTTATAAATATTTATTAAGTCGGATTGTTTTTATGTTATAATACATATGTGATTTATCGATGATTTAGTAGTGGCTAAATTTGAAGCAAGTCACAGATAAAGAAAGGATAAAAATGGCAAAAAGTAAAAACGCTACTCCGGCAATAGTCGCGTATGATCCATACTTGCAAACATCTTTTGCTTTTTCCGACAACAAAATTCAACCCGTGGAATTAAGCAAAGCTAATAAAAATAGCTTTTTTGTGTCATACATAAAATATAAAGATCTTATTGTAGGAAATGTAGAGATACCATCCTCAACCGAAGAAGACGACGTATCAAATTTAATCACGATTAAAGCCTATGAATTATTTAGTTTGGATCCGGCAGCAGAGTACAAAATAGTATATAACGAATTTAACGGGGTTTCGTCCGAAAATAAAATTTTCAATGTCTTTATATCAGATGTATTATCAAGCGATAAGTTATTTTCGCTATTTGTCAAAAAAGTACCATATATAGACTATGTAGTAGCCGCCCCTTTGGCTTTTGAGGCGCTGTATAAGAAAAATATACTATCGGCTCAAAATGTAGATGCATTTATAGTAATGCAAGAAGACGATGCCTTTATAGCCGTATATCAAAATGGCGAATATGCGCAATCAAGGCCGTTTAGGTACTCATCAAGAACTATCAGCGAAAAATTTTCTACCCTAAGCGGCGACAAGTTAAACGATAGCTCTTTTTTTAATATCATAAAAGACGGTACAAATACGCCAAATGAAAGAAACAAATCATTTATAGTAGAAATTTTTGATGAGATAATTTATTATACTAGCGATGTAATTGATAGCTTAAATAGATTTGGCGGAGCCAATGTATCAAATTTATATATAGTCTCAGATGTCCCGATGGGAGATCTTTGCGAATGCATTAAAGAAAAAATTGGCTTAACGGCAAGCAATCTTAATGTTTCAGTAGCCATAAACTCAAAAGAAGTTCAAGCTAGTACTATAAATGAAATATTAACAGTTAATGCGCAGTACTATCAAGAGACACGCGACAATAGCTTCAACTTTTCAAATTTTTTAAGGCCGCTTCCGTTATTTCAGCGCAGTAGCGGTAAGCTAATAATGTATTCTCTGCTGGGTATTTTAGGCGGTATAGCTTGGCCGATATATCTTTACGTTTTTGCCACGATAACAGATATAGATACGGCTGACAAGAGAAGCGAACTCGAAGTCAACCAGAGAGACTTAGAGAGAATAGAAGCAGAGCTAGCAAGGCTGCAACAAGAAAAAAATAATATAACCGCAAATATCGGGTTAGAAGAAGAAAAGATGAATTTTAGAAAAAATAAAATCTCTTAAATTTATAATAAAAAAGTAGAATATCCTATGAAAAGTATAGTTTTGTTTGAACTTAGTAATCTAATAAACAATAAAGATATACAAACAGCCAAGATAGTGAATTCAAATAGAGATATGAAGATTATGTTAGTTAGCAAGGATGAGAAAAAGCTGACTGAACTTATACAAAATATTAGTAATTCAGATAAATACTCGATAACGACGAAAGAGATATCTCTTGACAAAATATATGGCGTTCCTTCATATGAAACAAATGTTACTATAAAGATAAAATAATGAGAAATGATAATATTTTTACAAAGATCGATAACTATTTCGACAATAAAAAACCGAGTGAAGTTTCCGTAATGCTTCTTGCAAGTCTAATACTGAGCGGAGTTGTTATATATTATGCAATTACGCCATATGCGCAAGAGTACCATGACAACGCAATGTCTGAAAATAGCTCTGTAACAACCAAGCTAAACGAAGTTAACAATAAGCTTGATAGTCTAAGTTTAAATAATGATAGGAATAACGATAGAAATTTCAAAATAAATCAAGAAAAAAATAGCATTAAACAATTGCAAATAAAACTTGCAGATACGCAAAAAATGAATCAATACTTTGATGATAAGCTAAAAGAGTTATCTTACTTGATATTCAGCGAACAAAGCTGGGCCGACTTTTTAGACAACCTAGCTTTGCTAGCTAATAAAAATAATGTAAAAATAACAAAAATATCAAATACCTTTAAGGAACCTAGCGCCGAAAAAATAGAGCAAATGCTAGATATAAACATATCGGTAGACGGGGGCTTTAAAGATATAGTAGGATATATTAATGCCATTGAAGAATCAAAACTAGTTGTTGATGTGAGCAATATTGACATCAATTCTACAAACGGAAAACTTAAGGGTAATCTAGGAGTATATGTATGGGGAATGAAATATCAATGAAAGCATACGGCATTACTTTACTGTTGTTAGCAAATTTAGCATCTTTTGCCAGCGATACCCAAAGCGAGATTGAGGGATATGAAGATAAGTTTGCAGCTATAAACAAAGAGAGAAAGGGGCTTGATACTTCTGATTTAAATAAGCTATCAGATCCTTTTCTTAAAACAAAAGCCGTCACATACAATTCTGAAGGGAATTCTACGGCTAGTCTATTTGAATTACAAGCTTTATTTAATAATAAAGCAAAGATCAATGGAAAATGGTATTATATAAAAGATAAAATAGGCGAATATGAACTATCCGTAATCAAAGGGTCAAGTGTTGTCCTGGCAAATAAGGAACAGAAAATAGACTTAAATTTAAAAAAAGGAGAAAATAAAAATGTTATCATTAAAATTAAATAGAATCATACCTATATCTATATTTACGGCATTAACATTATCGTCGCTTAACGCTGGTAGCTGTGATAATAGAGTATTTAATCTTAAAATAAACGAGCAAGTTACAGTACAAGAGATACTAACCCAACTCTCAGATATGTGTCATTTTAGTATCGTATCAAAAGATCAGTTTGCAAAAGATGCAATAGGCGAGCAAATCTTTGGCGTAAATATAAAAGACAAAACATTAAATGAAATTTTTGCTTTATTGTTATCCGAAAAAGATATGAGCTATACGTTTTCTCAGGATGTGTTAAAAATTTCTTCTCTTCAAACAAAGACTTTTAAGATTGATTACATAACTTCTATTAGAGAAGGTACCGCAATAACAAAAGCATCTGTTGATTCAGCCCCGGCGGAAGTTGGGCAGGATAAAGATGATCAAGCCGCTGGGGAAATAGGTGCCGGCGGGGGCAAGCTTGATAATATTATAAAAACTACGGAAAAATTTGATTTTTGGGAAAAGCTTGATACTGAGATAAAAGCCATCCTAAACAATACCACAGAAAGTATAGTTGCACCAGATCCTGTAATTAATGCAAATGCCGGACTAGTAACGGTTACAGGTACTGCGGCTCAGCTAAAGAGAGTTTCCGAATACATTAAAGATATACAAGAAAGGCTAAAAAAACAGGTAGTTATTGACGTATCAATAATATCTGTCGAACTTGCAAATAGCTACACAAAAGGCGTAGATTGGAGTAAATTTAATATAGGATTTAAAACTGGACTATACAATCGTCCGGTTACAACCGGGGTAACAGAAACAGTAGGACAAGATGCCAACGGTAATCCTACAACTACATTGAGTAGAACTTATGGATTAATACCGGCAAATGATCTGTTTTGGTCAAATAGAGGAAATGGTCTTGGGGGCGGTTTTTCCCAAAGTATGAATTTGATTGCTGGATTTAACTTTAACCTAGATGGCGTACTCAATTTCCTCGAAACTAATGGACGTACAAAGATAG
>CAUPYN010000114.1:0-6437 GCA_963515575.1 uncultured Campylobacter sp. | reverse complement strand
CATGCACTCCTGAAATTTGCAGTTTTTGCCGACGCAAGGCGAACAGGTGCGCGGCTTTTTGATAAATTTATGGATATTTTCGTCAAAATCCGGATTTGAGTTTACGGGCGAAGCGACGGCAAAAAGCCCGATCGTAGGCGTTTTTAGCGCGGCTGCGACGTGCAGCGGGCCGGTATCTGGCGTCACAAGCACAACAAGCCTGGCTATGAGCGCGGCAGCCTCTCGCAGACTAAATTTACCCGCCGCATCTATCACGTGCGCGCTTCTTAACTCCTCGTCTAACTGCGCGGTCATCGCTCGCTCGGCGGGGCTGCCCGTTAGCACGATGACGGCGTCCGTGCGCTCCAAAATAATTCCCGCCAGCTCCCGCCAACGCTGCCAAAACCACTGCCTGGAAACCGTGCTAGCCCCCATCTGAAAGCCGATAAATTTGCGTTTGCCGTCTTTTTTTAGCATTTCATCGACGCGGGCGAAATCCTCATCGCGCAGATACAAATTTAGCCTCGTATCGCGACTTTCGATGCCCACGAATTTAAGCTGCTCGAGGCGGTTTAGCACGACGTACCTCTCATCTCCGTAAGGCTCTGGCGCGTTTGAGTGAAAGGGGCTAAATTTATTGCCGGCATTTGGTAGTTTAAAAACGTATTTGGCTCCGCTTAAAACTGCTAGCGGCGTAGCCTGCGGCTCGTTTGAGTGCAGGATAAAAACTATATCTGGCTTTATTTTTTTTAGCTGCGATAAAGCGCTCAAAAAACCGCCCTTTTTGCCGTCATAAAGCAAAATTTCATCGATATTGGGATCGGTTTTAAAAAGAGGTGCGGTAGATGGATTTAGCAGCGCGACCGTGCGTACGTGCGGGAAATTTTGCCGAAAAACGCGAAAAACGGGCGTGTTAAAAATCGTATCGCCAAGCGCGGTGTTGCTAAAAAAACAAACTGTTTGGATGGGCTGCGTAACCAGCTGCGTTTTGAGCACGCTTTTAAATCGCAAAATGAGCTGCGCCGCGCTCTCAAAGAGCCTCATACATCGCTTCCGTCTGCGCTACCATCGTCTCTATCGAGAAGTTTCGCACGACAAATTCCCTCGCGTTCGCGCTAAATTTCGCCCGAAGCGCCGCGTCTTCTATTAGCGTTTTTAAGGCCGCTTTGAGCGATTCTTTGTCGCCGTTTTTAAACAAAAGCCCAGTTTTGCCGCTACTTATCGCTTCGCCTATGCCGCCCGCGGCGCTACCGATGCAAGGCACCCCGCACGACTGCGCCTCGAGTAGCGCTGTACCCAGTGCCTCCATCTTTGAAGGTAGCACGAAAACGTCAAAACTACCCAAAAACTCGCTCACGTCGGTGCGGGAACCCAGCATATAGATGTTTGGAGTCTTTATTTTTTTTAGATTTTCCTCCTGCGGACCGTCGCCAACCACGACCAGAGCGGTGTTTGGTAGATTTAGCTCGCTAAAGGCTTCAAATAAAAGCTGATGGTTTTTCGCCGCGCGCAAGACCGCCACGATACCAACCACGACGCAGTCTGAGCTCAAATTTAGCTCCGCTTTTATATTTTTAGTAAAATTTGGATTAAACCGCGCCGTATCCACGCCGGTATAGATAACGTCTATCAAATTTCCCCGCACGCCCTGCGAGACGAGCTGGGCTTTCACGGCGTTTGAGACGGCTACGATTTTATCGTTTACGTTATAGCTAAATGCTGATCTGATCGGCGTTTGCAGGTGTCTAGTTCGCACTACTTTTGCGCCCGTTAGCTTTGCGACGATCGCGCCGATGTTGCCATCCTTGCCCGAGTGCGTGGCGATGATAGAGATGCCTTTCTCGAGCACGAAACGGCAAATTTTAAAAATTTCAAAAATATTATAAACCTTACTTAGATTAAATTCCGCAAACTCGCAATCAATGGGCTTTTCAAAGCTTCTTGAGCCTGGATTTAGCGCGTAAAATACCTTAAATTTATCCTTATTTAGTCCGTTTATGACGCGCTGCGTGCGGTGCTCCTGACCGCCGAAACCCAGCGAGCTTTCAAGCTCTAAGATATTTATTTTATCTGTTTTTTTCATATATTTTTGACCGCCTCGTAGATTTCCTCGTCCGCGACATCCTGCGCCCTTTTGCTTTCACTTTGCAGCACGGCACACTTCGCACCGCCGTAAACCGGAGCCCAGCGAGCGGCGTCCGTTTTACCAAGCACCAGCACCGTTTTTACGCCAAGAGCCGGAGCTAAGTGCGCTACGCCGCCGTCAAGCGTTAGGACGGATTTAGCCGCCCAGATGTAGCCCGCAAGTTCATCTAGGCTCGCTGTCGCGGCAAACTCCACGCCCGCCTCTTGCGCTACTTTTTCGCCAAATTTTACGTCCTCCGCGCTAACGGCGACGCGTCCGAAATTTTGCTTTAAAAACGCCAAAATCCGCAAAGTTTTAGCCTCGTCCATGCGGTTTTGCTCCACCCTCGAGGATACGTGAAAAAATACAAAATCCTTAAATTTCTCGCTTTTAAAGCTCGGTACGTAAAGCGTCTTTTCTCCGTCAAATTTCGCTCCCAGCGGCGCTACTAGCTCGCAGCAAAGTAGCACCTCGTGAGGCGGCGGATTAAAGTTTAGTTTGTGTGTTATTAATGAACCGCCCTCGTTTTGCTTTGCCGCTCCTATCGTCGTTTTAGCTCCGGCGGCTCTGGCAAATATCGCGGTCGACGGCGAATAAGCGCTTCTAAAAATCACCGTCGCATCATATTTTTCGCGGCGAATTTGAAGCAAAATTTTACATTTTTCCCAAAATGCCCGCACTTTCGCCGCTACTCCCTTTACGTGCTTTGGTTTAGTGTATATATAGATCTTGTTTAAAAATGGATTGCCGCGAACGACGCATGCGTTTAGGCTATTTACCACGATATCTATCTGCGCGCGCGGATGAGCCTTTCGCAGCGCTTCAATCGCTGGCGTCGTGCAGATGAGATCGCCGATATTATCGTTTCTAACGAGCAAAATTTTCACGATTTTCCTTTTTTGCGCGATTATACCCATTTTACGCTTATACTTATTTACGTCCTCATCCCTCGCACGCTAGGCATAACCTAAAATTCATCAAAAAGCTTATAAAATACCGCTAAATTTTAAAAGGCGAACATGAAAAAAATAGTATTTTTAAGGCTCGATCCTGGCGCTATCGGCGGGGCGCAGAGGTATCTCTCGCGGCTCGTTAAAGCTCTAAAAGACTCGGGCGTTGCGTGCGAGACGCGCGGATTTAACGGCAGCAAAAAGCTAAGCTCGTGGATCAAAGCCCTGCTTTTTAACTCGCAAGCCAAGCGGCAAAAGGGCGCGGACGAGATTTATTTTAGCTTAGAGCGCGTCACCTGCGCCGACATCTACCGCGCGGGCGACGGCGTGCATAAAGTCTATATGAAAATCAAGCCGTTTTGGTTTGTAAACCCCCTAAATTTCGTCATTCCCTACCTTGAAAAGCGCACTTTTAAAAATGCTAAAAAAATCATCGCCAACTCAAATTTTATAAAGCGCCAAATTTGCGAAACCTACGCCGTCGCCCCTGAAAAGATCGCAGTCGTCTATAACGGCGTAAATTTGCCTACTCGCGTGCAAAAAGGCTCAGCAAAGCTCGCTCTTTGCGAGGAATTCGGACTTGATTTTCACCTGCCGACACTGCTGTTTGTGGGAAGCGGCTTTAAACGCAAGGGTGTGAGCGAGTTTTTACGCATCGCGGCTCGTCTAAAAACGCGCGTAAACTGCCTGATCGTCGGCCGCGACAAAAATGCCGCCCGCTACAAAAATCTAGCCAAGGAGCTAGGGTTAAACGCCGTATTTACGGGCGCGCAAAAAAGCGCGGCGAGATTTTACGAAGGTAGCGAGCTGTTTTTGTTTCCGACTGCTTACGAGCCCTTTTCAAACGTCGTTTTAGAGGCGCTTAGCTACGGCTGCGTCGCTATCACGACCGCTCAAAACGGCGCGGCGGAGATATTGCCTGGGGAATTTGTGATGAGCTCGCCGCAAGACTACGGTATCTGCGCTCTGATCGACGAGATCCTAAACGATGACAAACGCCTCGCAATGCTGCAAGAGCGAAATTTGGCGCTTGCTAGCGAGTTTAGCATCGAAAAAAACGCGAACGCTACGCTGGAGATCATACGTGCGAATCTTGATTGAGCTACCGACCTGGCTGGGCGATGCCGTGATGGCAAGCGCCGCGGTAGAGGCTATTGCAAAGCACGCGGAAGCGTTTGATGCGGGGAATTTGACGGGCAAATTTGAGGACCCAGGCGAGCCAGATTTTAGCTTTTCGTCGCAAAATTTCGGCTCGGTAACGCAAGAAATTCAAATTTTTAAAAACGGCGCATCAAATTTAAGCGATAAATTTGACGCGGACGGCAGCACAAATTTGACCGCAAACGCGCAAGAAAATCAAAATCTAGAAAATTTGACAGCCCAGCCCGTTAAAATCGTATTTTTCGGCTCGTTTGCGGCGTGCGAGCTTTTTAAGACTCATCCAAGCTGCGAGCACGTCATCGTGGATAACAGCAAAAAGGCTAAATTTAGACTCTGGCGGCTATTTTGGCAGGCTAGAAATCTCGGTAAATTTGACGCGGCGTTTAGTTTTAGAAGCTCGTTTGCGAGTAAAATTTTACTTTACGGGGCGCGGGCTGGGCAAAAATTTATTTTCCAAAAGAGCAACGATAGCGCGCATCAGGTGCAAAAATACCTAAAATTCGTCAAATCCGCATTGAATTTGAAACGAGCAGACGACGAGCTAAAGCTTTACTTTGAGCCGCGCAAATTTGACGCGCCCGTGCTCGGACTAAATCCCGGTGCCAGCTACGGAAGCGCCAAACGCTGGTATCCCGCCTACTTCGCGCAGGTGGCGCTACATTTTAAAGATAAATTTAAGATTATGATTTTCGGCGGCGCGGGCGAGCGCGATATATGCGAGCAAATCGAGCAAATTTTACGCGAAAACGGCGCAGAGTGCGAAAATCTAGCGGGCAAAACGAGCGTGCGCGAGCTTTGCGAAAATATCGGCGGCATAGGGCAAAGCGGCGGGATATTCGTCACGAACGACAGCGGCCCGATGCATATCGCCGCAGCCTACAAGACGCCTACGATCGCGCTTTTTGGGCCGACGAGATTTACGCAAACCTGTCCGTGGCGCAACGAAAACGCCCGCATCCTACACCTAAATCTAGAGTGTATGCCCTGCATGAAACGCGTCTGTCCGCTGGGCACGCACGCCTGTATGAAGGAACTCTCGCCGCAAGCGGTCATCCAAACGATCGAGCGAGAGTTTATTAAAAAAAGCAAAAAAATAAATTTTTAAAAATAAAAAATCGCATTTTAACCCTACTTTTTAATCGGCGCTTCGCTATTTTAGCGCTAAAGCGTTGCGATATTTATATGAGAGCGGTTCTGCGTAGCTAAAACGTCAAAAGCAAGCTGCCCAAATTAATAAAATTCTCAAGAACTCGCATTAATTTAGAAGCAACAAAAAGTAAAGTTATCGCTAACAGACTTGGTTATTTTCTTTAATATTTAAACGGTAGATACTTGAAGATTTTTGAAACAACCGCATAAATTCGAGTTTTAAAAATGAAAAATTCGTATCGGTATATTCATAAATTTAGTTATTTTTAAATGCATATAGGCTAACTTTAGCAAAGCTAAAATACCCGCACGCGGTTTTATGGCGCAATTAAATAAATGCCTAACGCATGCCGTTTGCCGCCCTTAGTCCGTCGTAGCGTGCTTTACGCATATCTTAATTTTACTCAAAATCTATCGGTTTACGAGCCGATTTCGTATCTGTAGCTTGCCCTATCGCTTACTTTTTTAGGCTAATCTGAGATCATAACCGTCTAGTTTGATTTACGTCCATTTTTGCCACATTCGCAAGGTTGGCTTATCGTAAACGCCGTGGCATATTTTGCGATTTTTCCAAAATTAGCCGAAAATAGCCGACTTAGAGCTGCGATTTAATTAATCGCCGTAAAAAATAAGAGATTTATTAAGATTACACTAAGCTGTAGCTAATCTTACCGCCTCATTCTTCTGCCAATCAGCGCAAAAATCACGATCACGCCGGCGATCATCAGCCCAGCCTTGACGTAAAACGCCCTCCTCTCGCGCACGGCTTCTGGCGAGCTGGTTTTGAGCCGCACCTCGACGCTCATGCCGCCCGCGACGATGCTTAGCGTATCGCCCGCCATGCCTTTTAGCTTCACGCTTAGCGTGTTCGTGCCGCTTTGCGCGACAGTAGGCGTCATAAAGCCCGAAGCCTTATATGAGTAGCGCGTCATGAGGTCGTTGCAGTCTTTTGGGCGGAAAAATATCTCATAGGTCTTGTCTGCTTCCACGCCCAGCACGTCGCCGTCGCGCGCATCGAAATACGGATTTTGCGGCGTTTTGGTTTTAAAGCTCCACTTTATCTGCTTTACCTG
>CAUPYN010000113.1:0-6488 GCA_963515575.1 uncultured Campylobacter sp. | reverse complement strand
CATATATGCCTATCTTTTTAAATTCCTCACGGCTAATCCCTGCCGACGGTTCATAACTAAAAGCCTGGTTTATATCCGAAATAATGGTACTAATATAAACATCTTTGTAAAATTCCTCGTAAACCCATAATGGTTCAATTACATTAAACCAGGTTGCCACCCATGAGACGATAAAAATTGGAACATAACCGATGATGATAAATATTACGCCTAATTCGCTTCTAAAAATTTTTTCCGCTACGAAAATCCCGCTAAGCGGCAATATGGCTATAAAAAAGATCCCCAAAAATAGATACTTTACAAACGCGCGTCTGCACTCTTTTTGCTTTTTTGCGGTTGCCTCTATGGCTTCGTTTGTATTCAAATTTTGCCTTTTAAGGATTTTACGTTTGGAGCGAATTTTAGCGAAATTTGCGCCGTAAAGGTGCTAGTTTGGGTGAGTAAGCGGCTAAATTTAAATAAAAATAGATCAAACTCGGCCGAAAATAAAAGAATTTAAGCCGAATCAATCGGCTTAAATTTGCGCTCTAATTTGAGTTTAGCGCAGATGTTTGACGTTGGCTTTTGCGAGGAGTTTGTTGAAGTATTCGCCGATGACGCGCTCTTGTTCTAGTCTGTAAACCGCGTTCATAGCCTCGTTTTTTACCTCGTCAAAAGACGGTACGACCTGCCCTTTTTTAGCCGCTACGTAAAACATCTCAAAGCCCTCCGGAGTCTGAAAAATCTGCGTGAAAGTGCCGTCTGCGGTCTGCTGAAATATCTCTCTTAGCTGCGGCGGTATTTGCTCGCTTTTTAGATCTAGCACGTCCATATGCACGCTGTGGTTGGTGTTCATCGGGGAGCTTTTTCTAGCGACCTCCAAAAAATCAGCCGACGGGGCTACGTATCTAGTCACGCTAATATCGCTAAAACGGGCAAATGCGCTAGGATTTTGCTCAAAATACGCTCTAGCGGCGTTTTCTGAAATGTTGATTTTAGCCTCGGAAAATATGCTTTGATATAGCTTTTCTTGCTTTATGCTTTTTGCGACGTCGTCCTTAAACTGCGCGTAATCTCCGCCCTTTGACGTTACGGCGGAGCGAAGGCCTGCTACATTCATACCGCTATCGTTTGCTATTTTTTCTAGTCTTTGATTTACTTCGTAGTCGCTAGCTTCGATTTTTAGATTTTTGATCTGCGCGGTTTCTAGCCTATCGCGGATCAGTAAATTTAGAGCGGTCGTCTCATCCGTTTTTAGCTGTGTAGCGGCTTTGCGTAGTTCGTTTATCGTGATGGGTTCGTTTTCGATAATGGCGGCGATGCCGTTTGATATCTGACTAGCGTTAGCCAGACAAAAACTGAGTAAAAACGCGGCAAACGAGATCTTTTTTAACATATAAAACCTTTGTTTAAGTCTAAAGTAAATATAATTTGAGCATTATAACATTTTAAATTTAAGCGCAAGCTATAAAGGTAAAATTTAATGCAAAATCCAAAAATAGTAACCAGATTTGCGCCATCCCCGACGGGATACTTGCACATCGGCGGACTAAGAACCGCGCTATATAACTATCTCTACGCGCGCAAAAACGGCGGGAAATTTCTGCTGCGCATCGAAGATACCGACCTAAAACGCAACTCCGAGGAAGCCACGCAAGCGATAAAAGAGGCCTTTGCCTGGTGCGGGCTGGATCACGACGGCGAGGTGACGTATCAGTCGCGTAGATTTGACGTGTATAAAGAGTATGTACAAAAGCTGCTAGCCGAGGGCAAAGCCTACAAATGCTACATGAGCAAAGACGAGCTAGACGCTCTGCGCGCCGAGCAAGAAGCCAGAAAAGAGAGGCCCAAATACGACAATCGCTACCGCGAATTTACGGGCACTCCGCCTGCAGGAGTCGAGCCCGTCATCCGTATCAAAGCGCCTCTAAGCGGCGAGATCGTGATCGACGACGGCATCAAAGGCGAGGTCAAATTTAGAGTCGAGGATATCTTGGATGATTTTATCATCGCGCGCTCTGACGGCACTCCGACGTATAACTTCACGGTCGTGATAGATGACGCTTTAATGGGCGTAACCGACGTCATCCGCGGCGACGATCACCTCTCAAATACCCCGAAGCAAATCGTGCTATACGATGCGCTGGGCTTTAAAGCGCCGAAATTTTACCACGTCGCGATGATAAACGGCGAAGACGGTAGTAAACTGAGCAAACGCCACGGCGCAACCGACGTGATGGAGTATAAGCGCATGGGTTATCTACCGGAAGCTCTTTTAAATTTCCTCGTGCGCCTGGGCTGGAGCCACGGAAACGACGAAATTTTCGGCATGGACGATATGCTAAAGTACTTCGATCCGCACGATATAAATAAGAGCTCAAGCACCTATAACGCAAGCAAGCTAGAGTGGCTAAACGCCCACTATATCAAGACTTTGCCGTACGAGAGACTGGCAAAAGAGATGCTTGAATTTGAGATAGATTTTAAAGCGATGCCAAAGGGCGAGGTGCTATTAAATTCATTGCGAGAACGCTCAAAAACGCTAGTTGAAATGAGCCAGAGCGCAAGGACGATCATAAACGCTCCAAGCGCATACGACGAAAAAGCCTACGCTAAATTTATCACGCCCGAAAGCAAGGAAAATTTGACTAAATTTGCTGAAATTTTAGGCGAAAATTTAGACGCCAAAGGCTACGAGGAGATGACGGGTAAATTTTTAGAAGCAAACGGCTTAAAGCTAAAAGACCTAGCCCAGGCGCTTCGCGTCGCGCTAACGGGAAATAGCGTAAGCCCGGGGATATTTGAGGTGCTCGAGGTTTTGGGCGCGGACGAGACGAAAAAACGAATAAAAAATATTTTAAAGGAGAACAAATGACACACGTAACTAACGAAGAGGCGCTCTCGTATCACGAGGGCGGCAAGATAGAGATAAAAGTAAAAACCCCATGCGCGACGGCTAGAGACCTATCTATGGCGTACACGCCGGGCGTTGCGGTGCCTTGCAAAGAGATCGAGGCCGACAACGAACTAGCCTACAAATACACAAACAAAGCAAATTTAGTAGCCGTCATCACCGACGGTACGGCCGTACTCGGTCTAGGCGACATCGGCGCGGTAGCGGGCAAACCGGTAATGGAAGGCAAGGCGGTTTTGTTTAAAAAATTTGCAAACGTAGATGCCTTTGACATCGAGCTAGACGAGCACGATCCAGATAAAATAGTTGAAATTTGCAAAGCGCTCTCTCCGACATTTGGCGGTATAAATTTAGAAGATATCCGTGCGCCGAAGTGCTTTGAGATCGAGCGCAAGCTACAAGAAGCCGTCGATATCCCGGTCATGCACGACGATCAGCACGGCACTGCGATGATTACAAGCGCGGGCATAATAAACGCGATGGAGATTTCTGGCAAAGATATCTCTAAAATCAAAATCGTAGTTAGCGGCGCGGGCGCGGCCGGTATCGCATGCGCGAAGATGTATAAGGCTCTGGGCGCAAAACACATCGTGATGGTAGATAGCAAAGGTGTGATCCATAAAGGCCGCACCGATCTAACTCCTGAAAAGGTCGAATTCGCCCTTGAAACCGCAGATAGAACGCTAGCGGACGCGATGAAGGGCGCGGATATGTTCCTGGGTCTTAGCAAACCTGGCGTCGTAACTAAAGAAATGGTCGCGTCGATGAACGACGAGCCGATTATTTTTGCGCTTGCTAACCCGACTCCCGAAATCTTCCCCGAAGATGTCGCTAGCGTGCGAAACGACGTGATGATGGGAACCGGCCGCAGCGACTACCCAAACCAGGTAAATAACGTTCTTGGCTTTCCGTTCATATTCCGCGGCGCGCTAGACGTCAGAGCTAAAAAAATTACCGAAAATATGAAAATGGCTGCGGCGCGCGCGCTTGCAAATTTGGCTAAAGAGCCCGTGCCTGCTGAGGTTTGCGCGGCATTTGGCGTAAAAGAGCTAAAATTCGGCAAAGACTACATCATACCAAAACCGTTTGACAATCGCGTGCTTTTAGCTGTGGCTCCTGCGGTTGCGCAGGCTGCGGTCGATGACGGCGTAGCTAGGGTAAAAAATTTCGACGTCGAAGCGTATAGAGCGAGTCTGGCGAAGTTATTTTAGTTAAATTTGCGAGGCGCCTTGCTCACCGCTCTTAGCTTTTAAAGGCTGCGACGCGGCGAGCAAGGCTAAGCCTGCGCTAAATTTAACCGAGTTTTCGCAGTACGTTTTAGCTTTACTAGAAAACATCTAAAATTTAAAGCGGCTCGCCGGGCTAAATTTAGCCTTGTTTTACGGCGTGCCGTTTTTGCTCCAAGCCAAACGCCCTAAGCGCGCAAGCTCGTCTAACGGGGAGCTAAATTTTGCCCGCTAATAGCGTCTTATCCGCGAGCAAATCTTATGCGCGAAACGAGCGATTTGCGATTTTTACGACTCAAAACGGTAAAATTTAAAAAGCCCTAGCCTAGCGTTTTTTAAATTTTATCCGCTAAATTTTAAGGATCTTTATGAAAAATTTCACCGCCGCCGATGCCGCCGAATTACCAAACGTCCGCCTAGTCTCTCATCCGCTCATCGAGCACAAGCTAGCTATTTTGCGAGATGCCTCGACGCCGACCTTTCAGTTTAGGATGCTAGTCGATGAGATCAGCCACCTGATGATATTTGAAGCGACGCGCGATCTGACGCTAAAAAACGTGAGCGTGCAAACCCCGGTCGCGCAGGCGCAGGCTAAAAAGCTAGCGACGAAGGTCATGATCTGCCCTATTTTGCGCGCCGCGCTGGGGATGTTAGAGAGCGTTTTTAAAATCATACCAAACGCCAGCGTAGGATTTTTGGGCTTTCAGCGAAACGAAAAGACCGCGCAGGCCGAGTTTTTCTACGCTAAACTGCCCGCAGACGCCGACGAGCGCGTCGCTATCATCATCGACCCGATGTTTGCTACCGGCGGCACGGCGATAGACGCGGTCAAATTTTTACGCGAAAAAGGCGTGAAGCGGATCAAATTTATCTCCGTTATCGCCGCGCCGGAGGGCCTAAAAAGATTTAGTGAGATTTATCCGGACGTTAGCGTTTATACCGCCGCGATCGACGAGAGGCTAAACAAAAAAAGCTACATCGTGCCGGGTCTTGGCGATGCGGGAGACCGCGTGTTTAATACCTTGTAAATAGCACGTTTTTTTGGGCACCCTTAAATGAGCTAGAAAATTTCACCCTGCGACAGACCGTACGCCCAGTCTCGGGATGAAATTTTCCGCGGCATTCAAATCCGCCTCAAAGTATCGACGCTCGTTTTTCTTGCGCCATTTTCCGGCAAAAGCCGACTTTTTCGCGGTATTTCGCGTACTTCCACTTGTATTTTTACGTTCAAATTTGCGCTCGGCCGAATTTTGATTTAAATTTCGGTAAATTTTGCGCTTATAACAAAATATGAATAAAAATTTCAGATCAAATTTTCTAAAATCGCTCAAATCAAAGCTAAAAGAACGCTGCCTTATCAAGCTAACCGACGCGAAATTTATCTATAAAAGCGCAGATGCGAACTGCAAAAAAGCAGATACTCGGATATGTTTTATTTTAACTTATATTTTAAAAATCAGCCCCAACCGCCGATTGTCGCGAGGTTTTGCGGGCACGAAACATCGGCGGTAGTTTATTCTTAGTTTAAGCATTTAATAAGAGGTGTAAATTTTGACGAAAAAAGGTAACGAGGAAGAGTATGCCGAGTTCTTATCTGTGCCAGGCTCGCTCATACTCCCCGAAATCAAAAAATTAGCTACCCAAGGGGGCATAGAGGCGCTAATAGATAAATACGCGCCGTAAATTTGTGAATTTGGCAAAAATCTGCCGAATTTTTAAAAATTACGCTAAAATCAAGGTTAAATTTGATGGATTTTGCCCTCGCCACAAGCGTGCCAAACCTTCAAATTTAAAAGTCGTCTTAGCCCTAAGTTTGCCGCATCGCAAAATACGGGTCGCTACCGCCAAAAATAGGCTAAATTTAACCGCCAAAGGACAAATTTACCGAGCGAGGCGCGCTTTAAATTTCACTAAAAAGGCCTTTTTTGAACAAACAATTACTTAGAAATGTCATCTTGCCGCTGGCCGTTTTGCTGCTCGCGGCGCTGTTTAAATTTATCGTCCCGGGTAGCTCGGCCGTTCCCGGTCAAAATCAACCGCAAAGCGAATTTAGAGGAAACGGCGAAGGCAAAAACGTAGTCGCCGCGCCGAGCGTAAACGTCGTAAAAGACGGCGTCTATACATCAAAAGACGAGGTTGCGGCGTATATTTATAAATTTGGCGGATTGCCGCAAAACTTCATCACCAAAAAAGAAGCTCTCGCGCTCGGATGGGACGCCAAGAGCGGCAATCTGTGGCAGGTCACAGACAAAAAAAGCATCGGCGGCGACCGCTTTTCAAACAGAGAAAAAAGGCTACCCGAGGCTAGCGGTCGCAAGTGGTTTGAGTGCGATATCGGATATGGCGGAGGGCGACGCTGAGCCCAGCGC
>CAUPYN010000112.1:0-6576 GCA_963515575.1 uncultured Campylobacter sp. | reverse complement strand
CAACAAGATAGGTGCGAAAAGCAGTTGGGCGAACCGTATGCACTGGCAAAGGTCGTCATTAGCTTGTGCGTTTGGCTTGATTTTGCCGTAAATACAAAGCTCTCCGGCCCGTATTTTTCCTTGATTTCTATCATTTTTTTAGCGACTAGATCTAGCGCCTCGCCCCAGCTCGCCTCTCGCCACTTGTTTTCGCCGCGCTCGCCTACTCTGATGAGAGGTTTTACGATGCGCTGCGGATCGTAGAGCTGTTATGCCCGCTACCGCCTCTAGCGCATACGGACGTCGCCGTGCCGCCTACTTTGCCATTGCCTTGGATGAAGACCGTTTTGCCGTCTACGACCTTGGCCTCGATAGGACAGCGAGAAGAACACATCTCGCAAAAACTAAATACGCTTCTGTCGCCGCCTTCTAGCGCTTTAGCGCCGGCTGCGCCCAGGGTGCCTGGCGCATATGTCATCGCAAGCAAGCCCGTGGCGGTGGACGCTTTTAAGAAATTTCGCCTCGAAGTATCAATTTTTTCTCCCTTTTTGAAATAAATTTGATGAAATCTTAAATAATCAATGTAAATTATACGTAAAATATTTATATCAATATAAATTTTAATTGATAACCAATATCCGTTTTTTAGGGAAATAATTTAAATTTAACTTCAAATTTGCCGAATTTACAAATATCAAATTTTAACAGATGATGATATTTGAGCTGCCGTTTGCTTAAATTTATAATTTAAAAATAACTCTTGCGATTTTTGCCAAAAATTATTTTAATTTTATTTGTATATAATTCGCGTATTTTTTTAAAAAGGCAAAATTAATGAAAAAGCAAATTTATATAATTCACGGCTACGACGCCTCGCCGCAAAGCCACTGGTTTTCTTGGTTTAAAGAAAAGATGCGCGGCCTTGCCGAGGTGGAAATTTTAAAGATGCCAAACCCGCAAACGCCAAAGCTAAACCAGTGGCTAGAAACGATGAAGCAAAACGTAAATTTAGGCGAAAATTCATTCATCATCGCGCACAGCCTGGGTACGATAACTAGCCTAAATTTTCTTAGCGGTTTTGCAAATTTGCCCAAATTGGGCGGTCTGGTCCTTATATCACCGTTTGACGAGCCGATTGAGGAATTTGCGATTTTAGATGAGTTTTGCGAACCGCAAATCGTCTACGAAAATATAAAACCCGCAGCGAATTTGATAAAAGTAATAGCCGCAAAAGACGATTATATCGTGCCTTGCGAGCTTATCCTAAAGGTCGCGAGTAATTTAGGCGTAACGCCCGATATCTTTGAAAAAGGCGGGCACTTTTTGGGCGCGGACGGCTTTAGCGAATTTGAGTTTATGCTAAATTTATTTAGGGATGCGGCTTTACCGAAAACGGGCGATCAAAAGTAAAATTATTTAAAAAATGTTACTATAATGCACACTTTGTTTTCGATTTTGCATTTTTAAGGATAAATTTTGAGAGAATTAAAGTCCATATTTTTTAGTATGACCTCGGCGATTGTTTTACTGATAATATTTGCGGTTGCTAGCGGCGCAGCGACGATAATAGAAAGCTACTACGATACCAAAAGCGCGTGGGCTGCGGTTTACGGCGCGAGCTGGTTTGCTCTAGTGCAGGTGCTTTTGGGTATAAATTTAGCTTACAATCTTTTTAGATACGACCTTTTCAGAAATGAAAAACTACCCGTTTTGATATTTCACGTTAGCTTTTTATTTATGCTTTTAGGCGCTGCTATGACGCGATATATGGGCTTTGAGGGTACGATGCGCATAAGAGAAAACGAAGCTTCAAACGCCGTTTTCGGGTCGGCTTCGAGAATAGAAATCGCAGCCGAAAAAGACGGTAAAATTTACTCGGATTCTATCCAAAAGTACATCACTTCTTTTGGCTTAAACGGCTTTGATTTACCGCTTAAAATCGAGGATAAGAAGGCAAATTTAAGCTTTGAAGGCTACTACAAAAATGCCGAGACCGAGTACTACGAAGCAGACAAGGGCCAGCCGCTCGTTAGGCTTGCGGTCTCAAGCCCGGACTCAAAAGAGGAAATAAGCCTACAAGCCGGCCAAACTCGCGAGGTGGGCGGCGTTAGCTTTGCGTTCGACGCGCAGCCGCTACTTGAAAATTTCGTCAAAATCGAGCTAAAAGAGGGCAAATTTTATCTAACTTCGAACCAAAATATCGGCTACTTCACGATGGCGACGAATGAAAAAGGCGAGTATGCCAAGGATAAAGAGACGGAGTTTTTGCCGATGAGGCTTTATACGGTAGCGGACGTAAATTTCGTCCCAAAGTCCCTACTAACTAAGGCCGCACAGCGTATCGTTAGCAAAAACGGAGAATTCGACGCGCTCGTGGCAAATTTAACCTACGACGGGCAAACCGAGCAACTAACCCTATACGAAAACAGCTACGCGCCGGCAAAAGCGAAAATAGACGGCGTGCTTTTTAACGTCTACTGGGGCGCTAAAATGATCGAACTTCCTTTTTCTATAAAGTTAAACGACTTCGAGCTTAAGCGATATCCGGGCTCAAATTCGCCGATGAGCTACTCTAGCGACGTTATCATCGAGGACTCGCGCACCGGCGATTTTCCTTATAAAATTTACATGAACCACGTACTAGACCACGACGGATATAGATTTTTTCAAAGCAGCTACGATATGGACGAGCTTGGCACAGTATTATCGGTAAACCGCGACCCGGGCAAAATCCCGACCTACGTCGGCTACTTTTTACTGGGACTCGGGCTATTTTTAAACGTTATAAATCCTCGCTCGCGCTTTAGAAAACTAGCCAAAATGATAAACGAAGACGCCGTCAAAAAACTCGCCGCAATCCTTCTAGTAACGAGCGCGGCAGCGTTTTTGCCGACTAAAATTTACGCTATGGACGAGGCTTTAAATATCGACGCAAGTCACGCCAAAGAGCTTTCTACGCTAATAGTTCAAAGCGGCGACGGCAGGATGAAGCCTTTTGATACGGTCGCAAGAGATATCTTAAACAAAATCCATCGTAGCGATACGCTTGAGGGGCTAAATGCCGACCAAGCCGTGCTTTCGATGATGACGAACGGTTTTTACTGGCGCGACAAACCTATAATCTACGTAAATAATAAAGAGATAAAAAAGCTAATCGGCATAGACGAAAAGGACAAATTTGCAAGCTACAACGACTTTTTTGAAAGCGACAAAGACGGTAAAATCGCCTACAAACTTTCCAAATTCGCCGAAGCCGCAAACCGTAAAATGCCGGGCGAGCGAGGCACGTTTGATAAAGATATACAAAAAATAGACGAGCGGCTAAACATCCTTCATATGGTATTTTGGGGCGAAATTTTCGCCGTATTTCCAAAAATAGACGACCCAAATAATACCTGGTACGGCATAGCTTCTGCGATGATGTATCTGCCTAAAAACGAGAGCGAACAAATCGTCAGGATGCTAAAAGATTATTTTACCGGCGTCGCCGACGCTACCGAGAACAATAACTGGCGCAAAGCAAACCAAGCTCTAGCCGAGATAAAAACCTACCAACAAGAATACGGCAAATCCGTCATCCCAAGCCAAAAACGCATCGAGATGGAGCTATTTTTTAACGAGTATAAAATTTTCGAATCGCTCACACTCATATATCTTCTAGCCGGATTTGGGCTTTTGTGCTTCATTTTCGTCAAAATGGCGCGCCCTAAACTAAATATTAAGGGGCTATTTAAAATCGTCTACAGTATAAATATCCTAGCTTTTTTACTACATACTTTCGGTATCGGCGTGCGCTGGTATGTCGCCGAGCACGCTCCTTGGAGCAACTCTTACGAATCGATGATTTACATCGCTTGGGCTTTGAGTTTATCCGGTATAGTTTTTTCTCGCCAAAGCCCGGTAGCCATGGCGCTAACGTCGATTTTATCGGGCGTTACGCTATTTGTAGCGCACCTTAGCTGGATGGATCCGCAAATCACTACTCTAGCACCCGTGCTTCAGAGCTACTGGCTAACAATCCACGTATCGGTTATCACGGCTAGCTACGGATTTTTAGGACTTTGTTCGCTGCTTGGTATGTTTACGCTCGTGCTTTTTATTCTACAAGGCGATAAAGAAAATAAAGAAATTTCGCGAAACATCCTTGAGGCTACTCGCATAAACGAGATGGCGATGATACTGGGTCTTAGCCTACTTACGATGGGAAATTTCCTAGGCGGCGTGTGGGCCAACGAGAGCTGGGGTCGCTACTGGGGCTGGGATAGTAAAGAGACTTGGGCGCTAGTTTCCATCCTGATATACGCGGCAGTTTTGCACGTTAGATTTGTCCCTAAGCTAAATAGCCAATACGTCTTTGCCGTCGCTTATATGTTTGCTTATTGGTCGATCATAATGACGTATTTTGGCGTAAATTTTTATCTCAGCGGCATGCACTCCTACGCTGCCGGCGAGCCGGTGCCGGTGCCGCCTTTCGTATGGATAGGCGCGCTTTTGATGGTTTTGATTGCCGTTTTGGCGTATTTTAGAAAGCCTATAAAAGGAGTAAAACTATAATGAATCAAACCGCAGTAGTAATCATTTTAGCGACCGTTATTTTAATACTCGTCGCTTCTCTTATTTTTCTAGCGGCAAAACTCGGCGGCGACAAGATCGCAGCCAGCGCCGCAGCCAAAGAGGCCGCTGAGCGGGGCGTTACTTTAGACGACCTATTTACCGTCGCAAGCGATCCTAGTACTAGTAAAAATAAACTTTTTTCTATATTAAGGATGTTTTCTACGAATTTTAGATTACCGCCCAAAAAAAACGGCGTAGCTCCCGAAGAAGCCAAAGTTGATATAAATTTTATTAAGGCTTTATCCTCCCACAAAAACGCCGATGCTAAGCTAATTGCATTTATGAGCAATGAATTAAAAAAGAAAAATCCCGAGTACGTAAGAGAAATCGAAGCCTACGAGCAAAAAGGAACCTTAAAAAGTAGGTCGTAGCTCATAAATTTTAAAGACCCAAAACGCGAATTTCGGTAGATAAAACGCTCGTCTTGCAGCTGCCACAAATAAGATTATAAGCCAAATCGCCTATTTTTATCAAGCGGCAAAAACGATATTTACGGCATTTAAGCTCGGTTTGAAAGCGCGCAGACCAGGCGCAGTCGAGCGATACGCATATTTTAGCGCCGTTTTAAAGATAAAAGAGCGCAAACCGCTTATTCGCCGATAAGATACCGTATTTTTCAGGTAGCTATAACCCGTTTGGTTAAAATTTAACGCTTTAAACGCGCAAAAAATAAGGCTTAAATTTAGGCGGGTTTAGACGTATGGCTGGAAGTACTTTTGCGCCTATGCTTTTTACAAAGCTAAAATCGGCAATCTCAAATTTAGCCTTTTATACCTCAAAAAGCAACTCGGCTAGTCACGCGATACCGCTAGATTTTACGCTAAAGCACCCCTATTTGCTTCTGGGTCAAATTCGGCTCCCCTTAAATAAGACGACGCTTACCTACGTTAGCTTACCTCACAAACGGCAGCTCAAATTTGACCCACTCGTAGTCAAGCCCGATTTTTGCCATAGCATCGTAGCAAATCGCGCTAAGAAGCCCAGCAAAAAGCCCTGCGATCATATCGTCGCCCATCACGCCAAGCCCGCCCTTGACATTCCTATCGATGCGCCCGATTACAGAGGGTTTCCAGATATCAAATAGCCTAAAAAAAGCCACCGATAGCGCAAACTGCACCGCCGTGGCGCCGCTGATAGAAATCGCTAGCCAAACGCCCGCAACCTCGTCTATCACGATGCTGCCGTGATCGTGTACGCCGGTTTTTGCTTCATAATCGTCGATAATCTTTATGCTATATAAAAATAGGCAAATCGAAACCAAAAACAGCGTGGAAGCAGGCAAGATCGTCAAAATCCCAAACGCCGCGACCGCGCCCGCTATAGAGCCCACCGTGCCGGGAGCTTTAGGACTCAGCCCGGCGCCAAAAAACGTTAAAAACAACCTTTGCATAATTTTCCTTGAAATCAAATTTAAATCATCATCAGCGCATTTTACTCGCCGATTTTTAGCGATTTTAGCAAATTTAGCTTGCAAATTTCAAAATTCGGACGCCAAATTTGCGCCAAACTCGGATATTTTCAAATTTAAAAGCACGAGCCGATAAATTTGAAGCAAAACCGTAAATTTTACCTAGGCTTTTTGGATCTTAAATTTTGGCGGCAAGCACACCCGCGCCCTGCACAAAACCCGCACCCTGTAAGCGTCAAATTTGACGCTAAATGTAGCAAACGCCTCTCGCCGATAAAGCCGCAGCCTAACACCATAAATAAACAACGTTAAATTTTTAGTTTTTGCGGTGTGGGTCTTAGCAAGTAAATTTAAAGCCCGAATTTACAAAAAGCTCGGTTATAAATTTGAGCGTAAGAATTTTAGGCGTAGTGTCGCAAGGGAATCTAAATGCCTTACTTCGTCTACGGCTCAAATTTAGCAAAGATAGGACGCGCGCTAAATTTACCGACTCCGCTAAAGATGCCTGCTAGCTTGGCTGCTTTTGCTAAAGTCGCCGAAGGCAAATTTAGCTTAACGACGTGGTCTGATAAAGC
>CAUPYN010000111.1:0-6624 GCA_963515575.1 uncultured Campylobacter sp. | reverse complement strand
GGCATAGACCGAGCGAGTTAGCTTAAATTTAGCGATATTTATCTCAAAAAGCTTTGCTTCTCTTAGTTTATCCTCGATCAAAAATCTCGGCAAAAACGCCACGTAAGTATCGGCGTCGTTTGATATCATCGCGCGGCAAACCATTATCGAGCCGTCTAGCGAATACGCCACGTCAAGCGCATTCGCGTCCACGCCGTGCTTTTGTAAAATATCGTCAAGGTAGTTTCTGGTTCTATCTTTTATAAATTTAAATTTAACCAGCTCCTCAGCCTTCACGCTTTCGGCGATTTTTTTATTTGAAACCAAAATCAGCTCGTAGTCAAATAGCTTTTTAACGAGCAAGCTGCTATCAAGCGACTGCTCCAGGATGATAGCGATGTCGCTGCGGCGGTCTTTTAGGTAGTTTATGAGTTCGCTCTGCTCTTTTATCCTAATATCTAGCTCGCTGCCTACGCTTTGAGAGATTTTATCCAGCAACATCGATATGACCGCCTCGGCGATAAGCTGCGTGGTGGCGATGACTAGCGGCGTTTTGTCCGTTTTTATGCGCGCTAGCTCGTCTTTAAAACGAAACATCGCGCTTTCAAATTGAGTACAGAGTTTGTAAAATTTCTCGCCCTCGCGAGTTAGGACGATGCCGTTTTTCTTACGCATTATTAGCGTAGTTTGTAGCGCCTCTTCAAGCTTTTTCATCTGCAAAGTAACTGCCGGCTGCGAGATACCAAGCGCTCTTGAAGCCTTTGAAAAACTACGCTCCTTAACTATCTCCATAAAGGTATAAAATTTACTAAAGTCATTGATCACATCAGACTCCTTATTATTATATCAGCTTATAAAATCATCTTTTTAACATTGTATTGATTTATATCTGAAAACGCTCTTAATCTGACCCGAATTTATAACAACGGCGATTTTTAAGCTTATTTTGTTAGAATTTAATAATCTTAAAACGAAAAAGCAGGAAATTTAATGTCCGATCTACTAGACGACCTAAACGAAAGCCAGCGCGAGGCCGCCTCGCATACGGACGGAGCGATGCTGATTTTAGCCGGAGCCGGTAGCGGCAAAACCAAAACTATCACCACTCGCCTAGCCTATCTCATAAGCGAGCTTGGCATCCCGCCGTCAAACACCCTAACGCTAACCTTCACCAACAAAGCCGCAAGCGAAATGCGAACCCGCGCGCTAAATATGCTAGGCGTCGCCGGTAAAAATTTCACTCCCTTGCTTTGCACTTTTCACAAATTCGGGCTTTTGTTTTTAAAATTTTACATCGACCGCCTAAAGCGCAAAAACAACTTCGTCATCATCGACACCGACGATAAAAAGCGTATCTTAAAAGGCTTTGAGGGCGACATCGCAACCTCGGTTTTAGCTAACGAAATCTCAAATTTTAAAAACTCGCTTTTAAGCGTAGAAGAGGTTTTAAATCAAGGCGATATCTTTGCAAACGGGCAAAATTTCAAAGACGGCTACCACGCAAAGCTAGCAAATATCTACAAGCTTTACGAGGAGTACTTGGCGGCAAACAACCTCGTGGATTTTGACGATCTGCTCTGCCTTAGCTATAAAATTTTAGACGAGGACGAGGCTCTAGCGCGCGAGATCTCGCAGCGATACTCCTACGTGATGGTGGACGAGTATCAAGACACCAACGACTTACAGTATAAGCTCCTGCGCAAACTCTGCTGCACGCACGAAAATATCGCTGTCGTGGGCGATGATGATCAGAGTATCTACGGCTGGCGCGGCGCGAGAATCGAAAATATATTAAATTTTAAAGATCAGTTTAAAGACGTCAAGGTCATAAGGCTAGAGCAAAACTACCGCTCGACGAGTCAAATTTTACGCGCGGCAAACGAGCTGATCGACCATAACAGAAACCGCCTAGGCAAGGAGCTAAAAAGCACCAAAGAAGGCGGCGAGGACGTCGCGCTAATGGAATCAGACGACGAAACGATGGAGAGCCTAAAGGTAGCCAAACGCATCAAAAAGCTGCTTGATAGCGGCGCGCAGGCTAGCGATATCGCGATTTTATACCGCATAAACGCCCTCTCCCGCTCCCTCGAAGAAGGCCTAACCAAAGAAAAAATCCCGTATAAAATGGTCGGCGGAGTTAAATTTTACGAGCGCGCCGAGGTCAAAGACGTCATCAGCTATCTAAGGCTAGTCGCAAACGAGAACGACGACTTCTCGCTAAAGCGCGTCATCAACCGCCCAAAACGCGGTCTTGGCAAAGTAAGCCTCGCAAAGATCGAAAAAATCGCCTTCGAGCATAAATTTTCGCTATTTGAAGCGATATCTAGCCTAGACGAAAACGACAAGGATCTAAGCAAAAAAATCGTCTCTAGCCTTGGCGAATTTGCGGCAAATTTAAGAGAGCTAAAAGAGTGCGACTCGCCCTATGAGCTAGTGGATAAACTAGAAGCGAAATTCGGCATCAAAAAATACTACGAGAGCTTGCCCGACGGCTCCGAACGCGTGGCGAACATCGACGAGTTTTACGCGATGATAAAGGATCAAATCAAGCAAAATCCAAGCTTTTCTATAGAGGAGTTTTTAAACGAGATCGCGCTACAAAGCGAGCAGGATAACATCGGCGGCGAGGCGATATCTATCATGAGTATCCACGCTAGCAAGGGGCTTGAGTTCGAGCATCTTTTTGTTATCGGGCTTGAGGAGGGATTTTTCCCGCTTCTAGGAGAGGGTAGCGACATCGAGGAGGAGCGACGCCTAGCCTACGTCGCCATTACTCGCGCCAAAAAAACCCTAACGCTAAGCTTTGTAAATTCGCGCTTTTATAAAGGCCAGCGAACGAGGCTGGAAAAGAGCAGATTTTTAAGCGAGGCGGGCGTTTGCAGCGGCAGCCTCATCATCCAGACGCAAACGCAAACTGCGGGCGAATACAAAAAAGGCGACCTGGTTAAACATAAAATTTTCGGTATCGGGCGCGTGACGGCGGTAACTAAGATCAAAAAAGAGTTAAAGCTAACGATAAATTTCGGCGGAATCAGCCGCGAGATAATGTCTAGCTTCGTGGAAAAAGCGGTGTGAGAATGGGTAAATTTGAGACCTTGCAGGCTAAATACCGCGTCAAATTTGATCAAATTTACGCGCTCAAATTTGACGCTCGCGGATCAAATTTAAAAAACGACGCAAATTTAACGCAGACTCCAAAGGTCAAATTTAAATGAACGCGCTTTTTGTCGCAAATAAGCCCGCAGGCATCAGCTCAAATCATTTTCTAAGTAGGCTAAAGCGCAAATACGGCGTAAAAAAGGCGGGCTTTTCGGGCACGCTAGATCCGTTTGCCAGCGGCTGCCTGATCGTGGCCCTGGGCAATCACACTCGGCTTTTTAACTATATAGATAAAACGCCAAAAATCTACGAAGCGACGATGTGGCTAGGTGCTACAAGCGCTAGCCTAGATAACGAAAATATCGAGGAGATCGCGCTTTGTCCGCCTTTAAATTTAGCAGACGTAAAAGCGGCGCTAAGCGAGCTAAAGGGCGAGATCGCTTACGTACCGCCCAAATTTAGCGCCAAGCACGTAGACGGCAAGCGCGCCTATGAGCTAGCAAGAGCGGGCGAGGAGTTTGAGCTAAAAAGCCAAACGATGAGCGTTTTTGACGTAAAAATGACTGCGTATATGCATCCGTTTTTGAGCTTTCGCATTAGCGTTAGCGAGGGCTCGTACGTGCGCTCGTACGCTCAAATTTTAGCCGCAAAGCTTGGCGTAAAAGCCACTCTAAGCGCGCTAAAACGCGTGAGCGAAGGTAAATTCGTTTATGAAAACGAGAGGTTTTTAAATCCGCTTGATTATATCTCTCTACCGCAAAACGAATATCTAGGTGACCCAGCAGACGTGATGCTTGGCAAAAAACTGAGCGTAGAAAAGCTAAAATTTGGCGCCGAAGGGCTATATTTAATAAACTTTGATGAATTTTTTAGTATCATTGAAATCAAAGACGAAACCGTAACATATAAACTAAATAAGGTCGAAAAATGCTAATACTCGCAAGAAAAGAAGACGAAAGCATAATGCTGGGAAACGATATCAAAATAACGGTCGTAGGCATCTCAAAAGGCGGCGTAAAAATCGGCATCGACGCGCCTAAAAATATGATGATCCTGCGCTCTGAGCTCGTCGAGGACGTAGCGGCGGAAAACAAACAGGCCCTAAACGGCGCGGGCGAAGCGAGCCTAAAAGAGCTCAGCGATAAAATCGTAAAATAATGAAAAGCTACGCGAAAATCAACTCGTTTTTAAAGATCGTCGGCACTCGCGGCAACTACCACGAGATCGTCTCTCGCTTTGTTTTAAGGCGCGAGATTTACGACGAAATTTTCTTTGAAAAATCTAGCGGCTTCGCGCTTGAGTGCGATAACGAAAATATCGAAAACAATATCGTTTTAAAGGCTAAATTTGAGCTGGAAAAAGCTGGCTTTAAAAACGAGCTGGACGAGTTTTTCGCCTCGCATAAAATCGTGATAAAAAAACAAATCCCGCTGGGTGCGGGTCTTGGCGGAGGCAGCTCAAACGCGGCTACGTTTTTAAAGATGGCGAACGAGGAGTTAAATTTAAAACTAACGCGCGAAAATTTGATGAAAATAGGCGCGAATATCGGAGCGGACGTGGCGTTTTTCGCTAGCGATTTCGAGGCGGCAAACGTTAGCGGTATCGGCGAGATAATAAGCGATTTTGAAGACGAAGTGCCAGAGGTAAAAATTTTAACTCCCGGCGTCTTTTGCTCGACGCCTGCGGTTTATGGCGAATTTAGGACAAATTTTATGGATAGCATCGATGTAAATTCGGCGGCAAAAATGCGTGAGACGACGACGGCGCAGCTGCTGGAGCGATACGAAAATCGCAAGCTAAACGATCTTTTTGCGCCGTGTTTTAAAATTTATCCGCAAATGGATAAATTTAAAGATTTTTTCCTAAGCGGCAGCGGTGCTAGCGTGTTTTTCTTAAAATAAAAAGGTAAAAAATGGGTAAGGATTTAGCCAAAAATAAAAAGGCTTTGTTTGACTTTAGTATCATCGAGACCTTTGAGGCGGGCATCGTGCTAAAAGGCAGCGAGGTAAAGGCCCTAAGGGCGGGCCGAGCCAATCTAAAAGATAGCTTTGCGCGCGTGATAAAGGGCGAGCTGTTTTTGCTAAACGCGCACATCAGCCATCTAAACACGACGCACTCGGCGTTTCGCCCGGACGAGCGGGCTCCGAGAAAACTACTGATGCACCGCAAGCAGATAGATAAAATTTTCGGTCAAGTCACGCAAGATGGCCTCACGCTAGTGGTTTTAGCGCTCTATCTAAACGATAAAAACATCGTAAAGGCGCGCCTGGCGCTTGCAAAAGGTAAAAATTTGCACGATAAGCGCGAGACGATAAAACGCAAAGAAGCCGACAAAGAAGCGCGTGCGGCAATGAAAAAATACGCTTAAGGAAAACCGGTGCCGTACGTAAATATAAAAATCACAAAAGAAAAAGAAGTAGTAAGCGCCGAGCAAAAGCGTGCGCTCATAGCCGGCGTAACGAAACTGCTGGGCGATACGCTAAAGCGCGACGCGAGCAGAACCGTCGTCGTGATAGAGGAAGTCAGCACCGACGACTACGGCTTTGGCGGCGAGAGCATAACCGAACTAAGATCAAAACAAGGAAAATAATATGAAAAAAACCGTAAAGGCGATTTTTGCGGCTTTAGTCTGCGCGATATTTCTAGCAGGCTGCGGCGAGGACGAGACGGCAAAGGCTCCCGTAAAGATAGAGGGCTATAAAACGGGCGAGGAGATCATGCTAAAGAGCGTGTTTGGCAAAGAGCTCACGCTAAAGCGCGTCGATGGCGGCTTTGTCATCAAGGGCGAAGAAGATAAAATTTTGATGCTTGATATATTCGGCACGTTTTGTCCGCCGTGTCAAAAAGAAGCGCCCGATCTCACTAAATTTCAGATCGATAATCTAAACGACTTTACGATAGTGGCTCTCACGCACTTTGAAAACGTCACGAACGAATACGTCGTGGAAAATTTCGCGCAAAAATACAACGCCTTTTACTTCATCTCAAACGACGCTAAAATCAACGACAGGCTTGCCGCGCAAATTTTAGAGGATATAAAATACGAGCGGCTTGAGAGCGTACCGATAAAAATGGTGCTAAAAGGCGGCGTATATCAGGAGCTAACCGACGTAGATAGCGGAAAATTCGGCGTGAAATACTACCTAGGCGGCATCCGTTTAGATGCGATGACGAAAGATTACGAGAGAATAAAAAATGCCCGCTAAAACCGCCACCGAGCGGGAGCGAGACGTCGCGCTAAAGGAAAAACCCGAATTTCCGCGTAAATTTAAGGTTATTTTGCTAAACGACGACGTTACGAGTATGGATTTTGTCGTGAGCGTGCTGGTAGAGATTTTTAACCGCGATATGCAAAGCGCGGTAGCCGTGATGCTAAAAATCCACAACGAAGGCAGCGGGGTGGCGGGCGTATATACAAAAGAGATCGCCCAAACCAAACAAAACCAAACGCTAAAAGCCGCAGCCGCCGCGGGATATACGCTAAAGGCCGTCGTCGATGAAGAATAGCCAGTAAAACGGGCGCGCAAAAGGCGCAAAGAGGATGAA
>CAUPYN010000110.1:0-6675 GCA_963515575.1 uncultured Campylobacter sp. | reverse complement strand
TTCTGATGATATAGTTATTTAGCTGGCTGTGCAGGCGGTAGCGAGAGTGCGGGCTAACGACGTGCAGCGGGTATTTTTTCGTCGCGTTGCCTAGCCACTCTTTTGGCTCGATCCACGTAGGCATCGGCGGGCAGTCGGCATAGTTCATCTTCGCTATCGTCGGCGAGTAGATCTCTATCTTGCCAGACGGAGTACCTAGGCGGTTTTTGGCAGGATTTTCGCGGAAGGCCGCTAGGCGCGTGTATAGCTCGGTTTCGGTGTTGTCTTTTTCAAATCTCACGTAGCCTTTTTCGTAAAATTCCTCAAAGCTAGGCATGCTTAAATTTAGCCCCTTGGCCTGCTCGGCCGCGTCGGCGTAAAATTCCTTCATCCAGCCGAGCTCGTCCTTGCCCTCGCTAAACGCCTCGCCGTAGCCCCAGCGTTTGCAAATTTGCTCGCAGATCCAAAAGTCGCTCTTGCTCTCGCCCATCGGCGCGATGACGGGTTTATAGGCTACGATATATTCGCCGCTGTCGCCGGTTTGGTTTATATCGTTACGCTCCACTTCGATAGCTACGGGTAGTACGATGTCGCTAAATTTCGCCGTGCTGGTCCAATAAGGCTCGGCGGTGATGACGGTTTCGAATTTTCTCCACTGCTTGACGGCGTTGTTTACGTCTTGATGGCGCGTAAACATCGAGCCTGAGGCCATCTACGCCACTCTCATGCGAGGTAGTTTAATCTTGGTGCCGTCGTAGTCGATCTCTTTGCCGGGATACTCTAAGGCCTCGATGCTACGAGAGGACGGAATGGTGACGTTTTTAGCGTCTTTCCAAGGGGCCTTGCCTAAATTTTCGTATTTTTCGCTAATGCGCGTGCTGATGCCTTTTAGCGTCGGTGAAATTTTATTCGTCATACCGCCCGAGTCGTATCCTAGGCTAAACTCAAAGCCAAGGCCTTCTTTACCGATATAGCCTAGCATCGCGTTAAGAGCTATAAGCGCCCAGAAAGGCTGCTCGCCGTGGTCGGCTCTTTGAAGCGCGCGGCCTATAAGCACGGTCGTAGGCTCTTTTGCCAAAGCCTCGGCGAAGCTTTTTATCTTATCCGCCGCTACGCCGCAAATTTTGCTCGCCCACTCCGCGTCTTTTACGACTTTGTCGGTCTCGCCCATAAAGTAGTCTTTAAATTTATTAAATCCGACGGTGTATTTTTTGATAAATTCCTCGTCGTAGAGCTTGTTCGTAAACAGATGGTGGCACATGCCGATAATTAACGCCGCGTCGGTATTAGGGCGTACGATGATATTCTCGGAGCCGAAGTAGCGCGCCGTATCGTTTACCATCGCGTTTACGCTATATGTTTTAATGCCCGATTTTTTAAGCTCTTTTATACCTACGTAGCCCTCGTGAGTAGGAGGCACGGATGAAATTTGATTTGTTACGATAGGATCGGTCGCCCAAAATACGACGTTTTTAGCGTTTTTAACTATCGCCGCCCACTTAGTCGGCGTATCGTAAACCGCGCTTGAGCCTAGCACGTGAGGCATGATAACCAGACCCGCCCCCGTCGAATAATCGCCGCTTTCCTCCACGTAGCCGCCTAAAATTTTAAGCATCCTGTGAGCGACCGTACGCCCCCAGCTGACCTTGCCGCTGCCGCCCCACCAGTAGCACTCACCGTAGATCGCTTCGCTGCCGTATTTCTCGTGGGCTTCTTTTAACGCCTTGGCGGCAAGATCAAGCGCGACGTCCCAACTAACGCGCACGAATTCCTCTTTGCCTCGCAGTTCGGATTTAGCCGCGCCCTTGGCTTTTAGATAGCTTTTGCGCACCATCGGATACAGCACGCGAGCCTCGTTTTGCACGGAATCAGGCAGGCTGTAATTCATCGTATTAGGAAATTTATCGCCCTCGAAATCGCTAACGGAAACTATCTGATTTGAGTTGGTATTTGCCCAAAAAAGCCCGAATCTGTTCGCGCCGAATACCTTTTTGTTATCGAAAATCGTCTGCGTAACGCCTTCTATCCTGCTAGCCTGCGCAGCCGTAGCCGCCAATGCCGAAAATTTGATGAAATCTCGTCTTTTCATCGGTTTCTCCCTTATTTTAATTCTCGCAGGAGCAAGCCCCCGCGCCTTGCGCTTGCAGTCGCGAAGTCGCAGACCCAAGCAAAGCCAAATCGCCGATATTTGCGGCACCGGCGCGATTTGGCGACTCGTTTTCCGTTATTTACTTTTAAAACTATATTTTATTAGCGGCGCTCGCTTTTTGCAACGCGGCTCTTTAGCGAGCAAGACGCCGCAAATTAAATTTGCCGCCGCAAAACATAAAATCCAAATTTAAAGAACAAGCGTCGCTAAATTTTACGCTTCAAGCGACGAGCAAATTTGATCTGGGCGCTAGGCGCGCCAAAGCCCTATTCTACGGTTTTTGCGTTATGCTGTAGGTATTTAACGATCAAATTTAGCTCCGTCTCCTCTAGCGAGACGTAGTTCGTATCGATCATCGACTGTAAATTTGCCGGCCACTGAGCCGCCGTAAAGCTGTTTGGCTCGTGCAAGCGGTGGCACGCCGAGCAGGTCTCCTCGTACTTTTGCTGAGCTTGTTTATATAGCGCGTTTGCGTCGCTACCTAGCGCGTCTGCGGCGACTTCGTACGTGCCCTCGACCTCATACCAAAGCTCGCCGTAGTCGTCCTCGACCTCTTTTATTTTCTTAAAATTCGCCTCACTCTCGGCATCAAAAACCGTGAAAATCTCGGCATTTTTGACGCTTCGCTGTATCTGAGCCAGGTAGTTTGCCGAAACGGCGCCTTTTACCTTGATTTTAGCCTTTGCGCCGTCTTTAGAGACAACCTCGACCGGCGTTAAAACCTCGATCTTGCCGACCTTTTTACCGCCTAGCGATATATCGGTCGTCTTTGTTAAAACCTCGGCGTTTAAGCCTATCGCCGCCGCACAGGCCGCGATCAAAACGAATTTAAAACTTTTCATCGCACTTCCTTAAGAAAAATTATTAATGTAATTTTATAAATTTACGGCTTAAAATTACATCGCTATATTTTATTACGAGGCGAGTTTTGTATATTAAAAGAGTAAAATTTGAAGTAATAGCGCGGCAAACCGAGCCAAATTTGAAATTTGAGCAAATTTGCCGCGAGAGTAAAAGCCGCACGAACGGCGGCTAAATTTAACGAGCGATTAGTGCTTTTTAAGCCCCATCGCAGCGACGTCTAGCGCGATCTCTTCGTTATTTATCGTGATTAGTCCGCGCTCTAAAATTTTGCTTGCGATCGCGTGCGCTTCGTCAAGCGAATGCATCTTGTACGTGCCGCACTGATATTTATTGAGCTCGGGGATGTCTTCTTGGTTTTTGACGCCCAGGATATCCTTCATCGACGCCGTCCACGCGGCCTTGACCGCCTCCTCGCTCGGCACGCCGATCACGCTCATATAAAAGCCCGTCCTGCAGCCCATCGGCGAGATATCGATGATTTCAACGCCCTTGCCGTTTAAATGATCTCGCATAAAGCCCGCAAATAGGTGCTCGAGCGTATGGATGCCTTTTTCTGGCAAGATTTCTTCGTTTGGCTTGCAAAAACGCAAATCAAACACGCTTATATCGTCGCCCTTTGGCGTTTTCATCGTCTTTGCCAGGCGCACTCCGGGCGCGTTCATCCTCACGTGATCGACGCAAAAACTATCTAGTAGAGGCATATTTTCTCCTTATTTTTAACATAAATTAGGCGTGATTTTAGCTAAATTTGCTAAATTTTAGCTCAAATTTGAGTTGATTAAAAGCCCGCATTTGCTCGGCTAGCTATGAAGCGGTCTTGACAAAATTTGCGCAGCCGTTACGCGCCAAAATCGCCTTAATGCTGTAGCGCGGCAAAGTCAAATTTGAAAGAAAAAGCATTAAATTTGAAAGAAAAATCGGGCAAAAAGCCCGACTAGAAGTATTAAATTTTAAGCAAAATGAGGTTTGATCTGCTCTATCCAAGAGCTGATTCTAGGCTCGGTTTTTTCGCTTTCGTTATCGGCATCAAGAGGCAGACCGACGAATTTACCGTCT
Source organism: uncultured Campylobacter sp. (assembly GCA_963515575.1). GTDB lineage: Bacteria > Campylobacterota > Campylobacteria > Campylobacterales > Campylobacteraceae > Campylobacter_A. The sequence goes on along the minus strand of CAUPYN010000110.1, from coordinate 2,627 downwards.
CTTACGGCTTCTGATTCGTCAAATTTATATCCGTCCACGGATACTGCGCCCACGACGTTTGCGCCAGCTTTTACGACCTCATCGTAAAGCTTGCCCATCGCGCCGCAAAAGCTATCCGCATAGCTCTCGGCATCGCCCATGCCAAATATTGCAACCGTCTTTCCGCTAAGCTTTAGTCCGCCAAAATCAAACGCGTCCCAGTCGACTTGCAAGTCGCCCGTGCCCCAGGTAGAAACGCCTAAAATCAGCTTGTCAAAGCCGTTTAGCTTAGCCGAGTCGCAGTTTGCTACGTTTAAAAGCTCGTTTTCTAGCCCCAAATTCTCGGCTAAAAAGCTCGCCGCCTCCTCAGTATTTCCCATACTGCTTCCAAAAATGATACCTATCATTTAAATTTCCTTTAAAAAATATGATGACTTATCGTGTAGGGCACCAGTCGCAGCGATCCGCCGCATCCGCACTCCCGTTTGACCTCGATGTAGCGCGAGAAATTCGCATTTCTCGGAGCTACGATAAACATCCTGTCAAACTCTCCGCCGCTAAGCGCCTCAAAGCCCCTAGCGATCTCGCAGTTAGCCAGATGAAACCGCTCTTTGGTTATCTCCTTAAAGCACGGCATAACGCCGAAAAGCTTGCGCCCGCCCTGCTCGGCGAAGATAATCCCGTCTTGAAAATAAACGTTTTTATCAAAATGTTTGGCGCGTATTTTATCATAAACAAACTGAGAAAACATTATGCCCGCGTCAAAACATATTCCGTTTTGGGATTTTAGCATGAGGATTAGCTTGGCGGCCGGGTGTTTGGGAGAGACAGCTAGCGGCGGTACGGCGTCAAATTTGCCTGTTTTATAGGCGCGGATGACGACGTTTGAGGCGATACAAAAGCTTGAAATTTTACTTCGGCTAGGATTTTTAAACTCACATAGATCCTCGATGCGTTTTAGAAAAATTTCCTCCAAATTTAAGCCCCAATACGCATAAGAAAGAGGAATTTTTAGCTCGTGACTTACGCAACAGTTGTATAAATTTATAAAAATTCTGGCCTTATTTACCGCGTCAAGCCCTGAAAAAATACTTGGAGTTATTTCTCCAATACCTGATAAAAAGCCGAATTTCATCTATTAGTCTTTTACCTTGCAGCATCCAAATTCCTTATCTAGCCCAAAGACTTTACAATACTCGCTAAACACGCAGCTGACGCTTCTTTTGGCGCAAACGATCGGGATATTGCGCTTTTTGGCTTGGTTTTTTATCGTTTTCATCGTGTTGTGGTTTAAAAAACTGGTTAACATCACGACGCACTCGGTATCTTGCGGGATCGGTTTGCGATTTACGCGGTTTTCGTTGCGCGCGTCCCAGTGCTCAATCGCTTCCGCGCCGAGGTCTTTGAGGACTGCTTTTATAGGCGTTATCTCGTCGGCTCCGATAACTAAAACTGACATTTTGGACTCCTATTTATTTGATTGTGATTATTATAAAATAGATTAGCTAAAAAATAGCTTAGTTATGAGAGTTGTTATCATTTAAGTAGAAATTCGTAACGTTTATTAAATTTACTTAACCAGCTCCAAGAAATCGGCGCATAAAATAACCCAAACCTCGTTAAAATATTGCCGAAATTAAGACGCGCAAATTTAAGAGTTTGCGATATCGCTAACGACAAACTTCTTTTTATAAGCACGACAAAAGCGGCAATGCACACGTCATAAACTACGGCGGCGACGCATTCGTCAAGCGTTTAGAAAAACCTGATAACGAAGGCTATAGCTCTATTTTTGGATAATAAAAAATACGAGCCTACCTTAATAGACGGCGAAAATTTAGAAAATTGCGCTATCATAGGGTGCGGCGCATGTCAAAAAAGGCGTGATTTAAAGGGATTTTGAAGCTGTTCTTGAAGCTTTTGAGGCAAACTAAAGCTTTGGCTTTCAAAATACAAAAAACCTAAATTTTGCAAATTTTACGTTTTTAGCTCTTATTTTTCCTTATGTTTCTATCTGCTAAAACAGCGTTTTTAACGCTGTTTGCTCCACATTTTACCCATTCTTGCTTTTGCCTTTTATAAGATTTATCGTTTGCGGGTCTAAAAATACGATTAAAAATCGTAGCACCAAAAGTAAAATGCCCTGCAAACCGTAAATTTACGCAAATTTATCTAAAGACGCGGAGTAAATTTAACCCCTTTGCGTCCAAAAACTACGACAGCGCCGCCTCAACTGCCGCATCTATGTGTATCTGCGTCGTATCAAAAAGCCGCATATCCGTATCCGCCTGCGATACCAGCATGCCTATCTCGGTGCAGCCAAGTATCGCTCCTTGCGCGCCGCGCGACCTAAAATCCTCGATGATACGCAAGAAATTGGCTTTTGAGCTAGGCGCGATTTTGCCGTAGCAAAGCTCCTCAAAGATGACGCGATTTACTTCCGTCATATCTCCCGCGCTTGGCAAAAGCACCTCCGCGCCGCCCTCTATCAGCCGTTTTTTGTAAAAATCCTGCGTCATCGTATAAACGGTTCCAAGCAGCCCCACTTTGGCGACGCCTGCGTTTTTTAGCACTTTTAGCGTGGCATCCGCGATATGCGCCACCGGCACGCTAATGGCGCCCTGCACGGCATCAAAGCACCTATGCAT
>CAUPYN010000109.1:0-6678 GCA_963515575.1 uncultured Campylobacter sp. | reverse complement strand
AATTTACCCAGCGCCGCCTCGTAGCTCTTTAGCTCGCCCAAAAGCTCCTCGCGAGCAGGCGCTTTGACGCCTAAAACGTCTAAAAACGCTTTATTTGCCGCAAAATCGGCCAAAATCGCGTCGCAAAGTTTTTCGGGATTTTTTAGCTCCCCGACTCGGTGTCCGCTGCGGCTGATTTTGTCGCTATATGCAGGCCCTATGCCCTTACCCGTCGTGCCGATGGCGTGCGCGCCTTTGGCTTTTTCTTTAGCCTGGTCGATTTGCGCGTGATAAGGCAAATTTAAATGCGCCTTGTCGCTGATAAACAGCCGCCCCCAAACGTCTCCAAACTGCTTTAGTTCTTCGATTATCTCGGCCGGGCAGAGCACGACGCCGTTGCCGATGATGTTGATTATATTTTTATGAAGTATGCCTGAGGGAACCTGATGCAGTGCGATTTTCTTGCCCTCTACGACGATCGTGTGGCCTGCGTTGTGCCCGCCTTGACACCTGCACACCATATCGTAGCCGCCGCTTAGCAGATCTACGATCTTGCCCTTACCTTCGTCTCCCCACTGCACGCCCACTATCACGTCAGCCTTGCTCATACTCTCTCCTTTTGATCTAAATTTTCGATTAACGCGTCGGTATATACGCCAAATCCGCTGCTTTTGATGCCCTCTATCTCGTAGTTGCCGCCGCCGCTTAGCACGGCGTTGCCGCCTAAAAATCTAAAAAACAGCTTATCATAATACCGCATCTTTGAATAATATAACGGAACAATTCTTAAATTTTCATATTTTACCGCTTGGGCTAGCTCTTTTATCTCAAGCAGTGCGGTTTTTATCTCATCAGGCACTACCGGCAAGATCTCGTCGATATCCGCGACCGTATTTACGAAGGCTAGCCTTTTTAGCCACTCTTCGTTTTGATTTAGGATTTTTTCGATCTCGCCGTGCTCAAATATCGAAATAGGCAAATTTAAGAGCCTACATACGATCTGCGGGATCGCGATGTGGCTGATTTGTAGCACCGGCGAGAGGTCAAAGGACTCAAAAAGCTCTTTTGCGATCTTGACGCTGGTAGCCAGATCGCTCTCGCCGATTAGCTCTGCGCCGATTTGATAAATTTCGGTGCTAGGATATTTAAAAACAGGCTGGATATAAAACCAGCGTTTAGGCTCGGTGTCTTTTAGACGCCTAAGCACGATGCGCACGACGTCTACGGTGCTATCGGCGCGCAGGCTGATTTGGTGATTTTCGTGATCGCTAAAGCGCACCAGAGCCGTCGGCTGCACGCTTAAGTGCTGATGATATGAAAAAAAAGGCGTCACGATCTCGTGAAATCCGTTTTTTTCTAAAATTTCGCTCGCCGCGCGCTCGATCTTTCTTTTTAGTTTCGCGCTTTGCCCGAAATACAGCCTCGTGCCGCTTGGTATCTCGTGCTCATAAACGTTCGCGTCAAATTCGCTCACTCTTGCTCCTTTGCTTTTGATTCGTTCCGGTTGCTCCAGGCTCTCTCCACGGTAGCTCGTGAAACGCCGCGACGAAATACGCTGGCTTGCCGCCCTCAAAAATCGTAACGATACTAAGCTGCTCTAGATAAATTTCGCCGTTTTTGCGCTTGTTATAAACCTCGCCGCTATAAAAACCGTTTTTTAGCAGGCTTTGCCACATATTTTCATAAAATTTAGCGTCGTGTACGCCCGATTTTAATAAATTCGACGGCTTGCCGACAGCCTCGCTCTTCTCGTATCCGGATACTTTGCAAAAAGCGTCGTTTACGCCGGTAAAAGTTCCGTCTAACAAGACCGTAGCAACGCCCTCGCTAGAGTTTGCAAAAAGGCGCAAAATCGCCTCGCCGCGCAAGCCTTGTCCGCTTGATAAACTAGACGCCGCGCCTTGTAGCGAGATTAGATTTCGCGATAAATCGCATTCGATAAAATATCCGATCGCCTCGTCGATATTTTTGCCGTCTTGCGAGATAAATTTAACGAAAATATCGCACTTTACGCTCTCTAAATTTTTCCTCATCAACCTGCAAGGCTGCAAGCTCTCAAACTCCTTTTTACGCAAATTCGCGCCGTAGAGCCTAAATTTGATATTAAATTCGTTTAAAAATTTATCCAAATCGTCCGGATGAATGATGTTTTTAAAGTCAAAATCCGCAGCAAGCATCTCTGCTGGTTTATAGCCCAAAACGCGCTTGACGCTATGCGAGACGCCCGATACCGCACCTACTAGCCCGCCTTTCCACGCGACGCTAAATGCCGGCGAATGCTCGCTCATCAAATCTTCCTTCGCCGCATTTTTCTTTAAAGCGTCGCTTTGCGTGACGTCTTCTATCACGCAAAAGCCGATCTTTTCGCCGCAGCTAAGCTCGTAGTTTTGTTTGCGGATGCGTATTTGTCTAGTTTGGCCTCCCGCCGCGATACGGCTCGTTTCGTAAATTTGCGCGCCGTCTTCTTGCAAGATTTTGATTTGAGCTAAATCGGGCGCGTTTAGCAGCGTTAAATTTTTGCCCTTTATCTCCTCCGCGCTAAGTCCGTAAAATTCGCAAGCCTTCGCGCTAGCCTCTAGTATCTCGCCGCTTTTTGCGTCGATTAAAAGCAAGATAAAAGGCCCTTTTTCAAACAAAAATCCAAACTTACTCGAGTATTTCTCAAGAGCCGCCTTACTCGCCTCACGCTCGCAAACAAGGCTTTTTACGTCGCTTGCTATCTGCTCAAAATCATCTATATCGCCGAATTTTAAATACCCGCTTATCTCCTCGCCGCGCCTTGCTTTTCGCGTTAAATTTTTGATAACGTAGATGGGCTTTACGACGTTTTGTTTCATAAATTTAGCGTAAAATAGCGTAAATAGCAAACCCGCGCCCAAAAATATGCCGCAAACCAGCAGAAAAATTAAATTTTCGCGAACGAGTTTGTTTAAGGGATAATAAGACACGGCAGCAACGCCTTCGTTAGGCACTTCTGCCGCGAGATAAACGTCTTTTTGCGGTGAATTTAGCGCAAATTTTATCCCTCCGCCAATGTAATCGGCAGGCGCGCCGTATACGTCAAATATCTTTTTACGCTCCAAAACCAGCTCCGTATCGCCGTGAAAAAGTATCTCGCCGTCGTCTGAGACGACGAAGGATTTCGCGCCGCCAAAGCCGCGGTTATTGGTTAATTCATCATAAATGAAAGAATAATTTATCAGTACGGCCAAAATCTCTCCGCTACTCATCTTTATCGCGGTAAATCTAGATGCGGAGTCGCTTTTATCAAGGGCGAATTTAGAGCGCAGCGTCTCGCCCACTTTCGCGTCCGCCCAAGGCTTAGACGCAAAAAAACCTCTATATTTCGCGCCCAGTTTCTCATCGGTCGTAAATTTTATCTCGCCGTTTTTATCCGCTATAAAAAACGCGACGTATTCCGGGCTATTATTTAAAGAAAATTCAAATACCGTCTTAACGTCGGCGGTATTTGCGGCGAGGTATTTTTCTATCAGCCTTAGCTCCGAATCGGCAGCCGCAAAACGCTCGGACAAAAAGTTGCTAAAATAAGCGTTCTGGGCATAAATTTCGCCTTTTACGTCCTCAAATTTCAAATTTACGCCAAAGCCGGCCACGCAAATTAATGCGGCGATAACGATAAAATTTACCATATATATCTTGCTTAAAACGGCGTAAGAAAGGGCGTTTTTATCGAGATTAGACTTAGCCAAAAGAAAAACCTTAAATTAATTTTACATAAACGGCTTATTGTAGCTGAATTTTGCTTGTTTTAAGATAATAAACGTAGAAGTTTGGCGAGAGGATGAGAGAATCGAACTCCCCGCGAAGCGGTCAACCGCCCCGCCATCGGATTTGAAGTCCGCGGACGCCACCAGATCGCCTTATCCTCCGCATTTTTAGATGACGAACGCGATTATAGCCAAATTTATATAAATTTTAGTTTGATTTTTATAGTATTTAGGCAAAATTTTATAGGCTCTCGATGGATTTTCGGCTCTTTTTACGGCAAATTTTACGCGCTCTCGCGTTTTTGGCTCCCGCTATTTTTTTAGGCGGATGCTTAGAGTATTTCACCACCGTGACGCCGCTAACTGGCATAAACGTATACGACGCCTATCAAGTGAGCCAAGACGAGCGGGGCATCTACTCCATAGCCAAAGATAAAATCGTAAAAACCAAAATTCAGACTAAAATTTTAGGCACGAGCGGCCTTAGCAACCTAAACGTGGACGTGGAGAGCTTTTACGGCGACGTCTACCTCATCGGCGTCGTACCGGATGCCGAGCACAAAGAAAAGCTCGTGGAATTAGCCAAAAATACAAGCGGCGTAAATAAAATCTATACGTATATACGCTTCCCCAAAGACGGCGGCGAATGCGAAGGCAACCTCGCCATAATGCTAAATTTAAAAAATAATCTTTTTAAAGACAGCATAATAAGCGGTACGAGCGTGAGAGTGAGCGTTGTGCAGTGCAACGTCGTATTTACGGGCATCATAACCGACATCGAGCAGGAAAAACACGCAATCTGGTACGCCAAGCACATTAACGGCGTGCGCGACGTTTACTCATTTTTAAAGGTTCTTAAGGATTAAATTCGTCGCTTTAAGGCGCTAAATTTCGTATCTGCGGGCGCAGGCGGAGTTTGCGGACAGGTACGCGCTGCAGAAGCGCTACGGCGCGCGGTTGATGAGCAGCCGAAAAAACGCAGAGTCTAGCGGACTAAATTTATTTTACAAGCAACCGCGTTTAACGAACTAACCAGAGACGACATCATCAGGCGCATAACCCCGCATGAAATTTTGATAGTTGATTACGAAAAGCTGCAAAGCTATACGGACTAAATTTAAATTTTACGCGCCTAAACCCGTATCTTTAAGACGCTAAATTCGGTTTTTAAATTTGACGCCATACATTTAAATTTCTTTAAACGAAATCATTGCTTGAAATCATCTTGCTTTTTTGTTAAAGGGGAATGGGCTTGAATACGCTCTGCTAGCAGCTCTCAAAGAGAGTGCGTCCTAACAGTAACAAACGAAGTGCGGCTAAGCACAAGGCGAGGCAAAGTCGAAGCAAAAGAGCTTTTTTTTCGGGAGAGGAAGGGGATACTACTTACGAAGCGTCGCCCCTTCCTCTCCCAAACCCTCTCCAACCCCACTGCACGTGAGATGTGGCGACACTGCTTTGCTTGCGCAAAGCGTCGCAAATTTAAATTTACGTTTTCAGGGTACGGGTCTTGGCAAGTAAAATTTACGAATTTATCAAGATATGAGATAAACATTCCAGACGGATTGTGTGTAGTTTAAATAGTTTGCGGCGGATACTACGGGAGTGGACCGGTCGTCCGTGACCCGAGTATCCTAGCCGAAAACTATTTGAAATCCAGCCGAGCCGGGGAATTAAAAATTACTTCTTTTTCATGTCGAATTTATTCGCCATAAATCCAACTAACCCCACAAAGAAAAGTCCGCCGCAGATATTGCCTAGCGTAACGGGAACTAGGTTTTTACCGATGAAATTTCCCCAGTTTAGCGCTTCTAGCTTTTCAGCCGTGATGCCGTGTCCTAGAGCCGTAGCCGCAGCGGTGATATCTCCGCCGTTTGCCGCGATGTAGTGAGCTTTAGCGATGATGGCTTCTGTTATGATAAACATATTTGCTACGCAGTGCTCCATCGAGCATGCGACAAACGCGCCGATCATCCACATAATGGCAAAAAATTTGCCCGCTAAGTTGCTCTCGCTGGTTGCAGTCCAGATAGACATACAAACAAACACGTTACAAAAGATTCCGCGGATAAATAGCTCGTGAAACGGCGCGGTAACCTTACCTATACCTGAGGGTATAAAGTGTTGCAAGATATAGCCGTCGTATTTTAGCGGTAAGCCGGAGTAGTAGTACATATACGCAATTAGCGCGCCGCCGACGAAGTTAAAAACCCAAACGATCGCCCAGTAGCTAAAGGTTTTGCCTAAATTTAGCTTGCCTTCATACGCGCTAACGCCGCTTAAAACCGAGCTCGTAAATAAATGTCCGCCGTAAAAAACGACCATCATAAGTCCGCAGCTAAAGGTAATGCCGCCGATGAAATTTGCTAGTCCTATAGACTGCTTTTCAGCCATGCCCACGGTCGAGTGCGCCCAGAAAATATCGCCCATCGCGATCGCCGCGCCCGCCATGATGGCTAGAAAAATAATACTTACTAACGGAGTATGCGCCTTGTGCTCCATCGAATTTGACACCGCTTGCGCGGTTTCTGCAGGATTTAACATGTCCTTCTCCTATTTTAAATTTTTATCTATCTCCAAAATGCGCTCGTAAGCTTTTTGCGCGCTTTTTTTTGCGTTTTCGCTTAAGCCCTCTTTAAAATCAAGCACGTTTTCAAGCAAAACGCTAATGCCCAAAAACAGCGTTTTGGGACAAATTTTACGCAGGTAGCTTAAAAGTACGGGCGTAGGTAAGTTGTGCGTCGAGTAGATATAGTCGCGCTCGTTGCTTAGATCAAAAAACTCAATCGCGCCGTCTTTAAACCCGCTCATAGCATCTACCACGACAATGATATCAGGCTCAAATTCTCTAAGCGCGCCAAACTCGTTTTCAGGCACGTCCTGTCCGTAAAATACCCGCCAATCTTTCAAATTTGCCTCGACGATTCGCCCTGTTTCGTTGCCTACGTCGTCGTCTCCGCGCATGGGATTGCCG
>CAUPYN010000108.1:0-6835 GCA_963515575.1 uncultured Campylobacter sp. | reverse complement strand
ATTTATAAAAGTAAACGGCGAGCCTACCATCCAGATAGCCGATATGGACGCCGTGGTAAGAACCGAATTTAAAGACCAAATGCCCGTTCGCGTAACCAGAACCGTAGCAAGGGCGATAACCAAAGCGGCGCTTAGCTACGGAGCTAGAGAAGCAGCCGGAGATATAGGAACGATAGCGGCCGGTTTATATTCGGCAATTACCAATAAATCGGACGTCAGATACTGGAGTACTCTGCCGCGCGACTTTCAAAGCCTAAGAGTCGAGAATAAAGGGCAAATTTTACAAATAGTAACAAACGACGCAAAGCCTGTTAAAAATATAACCCTAAAAGAGGGACTAAATGCTATTATCTATATAAAATCTCTAATGCCTGGCAATATTAGCCTAAACGAAATTTACTATGAAAGGAAATAAAATGAAAAAATTTGCGCTTTTTGCGCTTAGCTTATTGCTCATAGGCTGCTCGTCAAAAGAGCCTAAAGCAAGCCCGCACCTAGATATCGAGGACAGCTCGGTAAATAGCTTTTTATCGCTGCAAAGCCTAAACGACCGCTTCACTAACGGCGGTATGATGGAGGTCGAGGCTAGGTTTAAAAACGAATCTTCTTTTAACAAAGACCTGCTTTATAAGGTAGATTGGTTTGATAAAGACGGCTTTTTAATCACAAACATAACTACGAAATGGAAAAGAGTAGTCGTGCAGAGCAAAAGGGATTTTAACGTCAGAGCCGTTTCGCCTAGCGACAAAGCGGTTAACTACAAACTACGTATAACGACCCCGGATAGCGACGATAAAGATATTAAGACCATAAATAGATACGAATTTAAAAACTAAGGAGTAAATAATGAAAAAGACTTTATTTTCCGTAGCCGTCATAGCTGCGATATTTAGCGGATGCGCTACGAGCGGCTATATGCAAAACGGCTCTAAAGTAAAAGACGCCGAGCCTATAACGATGGGTATAGATCATACCGACTTTGAAAAGGCCGCAAGCGACGCCGTAGAAAGCCTGCTATCTAGCGGATCTCTAGAAAGACCAGGTGGCGGACGTTACGTTGTAGCTATGGGCAAGGTTATAAACGATACGACCCAGCGCATCGACACGGCTTTACTAACCAAAAAAATCCGCATCGCTATGCTAAAAAGCGGTAAAGCCGTAATAACTACCGCAGTCGCCGCCGGAGGGGCAGAGGATACGATGTCTCACGACGTAAGAGAGCTTAGGGAAAACGACGAATTTGCCCAAAATACTATAGCTAAAAAAGGCACTCTATTGGCCCCTGATATGAGCTTATCTGGCAAGATAATACAGCGAAATATAAAAACCACGGACAATAAACAGCTAGTGGAGTATTATTTTCAGCTTACTTTGACTCAGTTGCAAACCGGTCTAGCATTCTGGGAAGACGAGATAAATATAAATAAAATCGGTTCAAACAAAAGCGTAAGCTGGTAACTAAAGGAAAAATATGAATATCAAATTTTTAAGTTTGGCGGTAGCTGCGGCTTTGACGTTAAATTTAAGCGCAAACGAAGAGATCGCTAAAGAGGCCCAAAACGCGCCGTCTTTGGCTGCGCAGGATCAGGCGCTAACACAAGAAGAAGTAGATGCGCAGATAAATTTAAACGATGCAAGCTTGCAAAATATAACACCAAAGACGATAGATGATTATTTCGACGAATACGAAGATAAAAACGATATCCAGTGGGGCGTCGTTAAAGACGGCAAGACTTTTTTTAACGGAAAAGCTGAGGTTTTGGTTTACGATACGGACGCCGACTTTGCAAAAGCCGCAGAGCTAGCATATCAAGAAGCCATGCTCGATATGCAGTATAGTTTCGTAAGAGACGCGTTTGGCAAGATAGTAAGCGATACAATCGCTCAGACTTTTAGCAACGACTCTACCGACGCAAAAGAGTTTCCTCAAATCAATAGAGGCGACAGAATGGATCAAATTTTAGCCAAGCTCGGAGATCTAGCAGAAGGTAGCATAAATAAGCTGCTAGAAAAGCTTGACGTAGAAGATAAACCTATTGACGTAAAAGAAAAAAAGGCACTTCTGGAAGAGACGTTTATAAAAAAAGCCGTAGTTCAAGCTAGCGGCAGGATGAGCGGCTTAGTACCTATCCAAACCAAAATAACCCAAGATCCGGATACTAAGACATATTCTATCGGCGTAATCGGCGTAATATCCGATAAAACGAGGCAAATCGCCAGAGATATGTCTCTAGGCAGAAAACCAAACATCGTCGGAAAAGCCAAAAAAACGATCAAAGAGCAAATCCCCCAAGATCCAAAAGATCTGCTAAACGAATACGGCACTAGGCTAACGTACGACGAAAACGGTATGCCTGCAATCATAAGTTACGGCAGATGGGGCGTGACGAATAAAAGCACGGACGCCTACGCAAACAAAAAAAGACAACAAGTCGCAGAAGATACGGCAAAGATAAAAGCCGATGCAGCCCTAAGCGAATTCGTGGATATGGGCATAAAAACCAAAGACGAGTCCGAGACAGCTCAGAGATACGAAGAAACTATTTCAAGAACCATACACGGCGACGGCTCTACTAGCGAGGAAGCTCCTGTAAGCAAAAAGAACATCCAAGACGTGATGAAAAAAACGATAAATGCAAGCTCAAATTTAAAACTAAGAGGCATAAGTACGGCAAAAAGATGGCATGCGACCGACGAGAACGGTATCTTGCACGTAGGCATAGTTAGAGTCTACTCGTATAATACGCTTGAAAACATCAACGACGCCCCATCAAATAAAAAAAGCGAACCTAACCAAGCTAAATCAGGTTCCCAAAAAAGCGGCAAAAAAGTAGAGCGTGAGAGTAGAATCATAAACTCGATGGACGATTTTTAGGGATATAGCATGAGAGGTATTTTTATTTTTTTACTAACGCTATGCGCTTTAAACGCCGAGGTCGTAACCAAAACCTTCGTAAAAACCTCCACCGGTAGCGGAAACGGGGTCACTAGAGAGGCCGCCGTAGACGCCGCTATCGTCGAGGCGCTAGGTAAGATGAACGGAGTAAAAATTTCCAGTAAAAAATTCGTCCATAATATAACCGCCGATACCTCAGAAGGCAGCGGTTATGCCTTTACCTATAATGAGCAAATATCAAAAGCCGCAAACGGCAGAGTAGACGGATACGAGATAAACGACATCTATAAAGACGCCGACGGCAACTGGGAAGCTACCGTAACTATCAAAAAAACCAGCGTCTCAAAAAAATATAAAACTCCCGGCCTTGATCCGAATAATCGCCGCAGGCTAGCGGTTATGCCGGGCTACGTATCGGATTTTTCGTTTGAGGTAAACGGCGAATACAAAAGCAGTATCCGAGTCGCGGACGACATAACTCGCTCTTTGGTAACGGCGATAACCAAGACGCGTAAATTTACTGTTTTAGATAGGGAAAACAGCGATGCGTATTACCGAGAAAAAGCCGTACTTAGCAGCGGTAATGCCGAAAAAGAGGAGCTTTTGAAGCTAGGAAACGTGCTGGGCGCGGATTATCTCTTGGTTTTTGATTTGGAGGAATTTAGCCTTAGCGAAGGCAAGGCAAGCACCATAACTACGGGCAAGGCAAGCGGCAAAAAGGCTAGCGCGCGTATCCACTACAGAGTGCTAGCTATGGCGACTAGGCAGGTTAAATTTTCAAACGATATAGCCGCTAGTTTTAGCGTCAAAGGCGACCATGCCTACGCTCTAGCCGTCCAAGACATAGCAAAAGCCGTAACCGATGAAATCATAGCCAGCATCTACCCGCTAAAAATCTCTAGCATCTCCGGCGATGAGATACTTATCGCGCAAAATTTAAGGCAAGGAGACGTTTATGAGGTGTATTCTCTAGGTCAAACGGTAATCGACCCGTATACCAAAGAAGTCGTCGGAAAAGAAGAGACCATGACCGCTAAGGCCGAGGTTACACGCGTAACGCCTAAGATGAGCTATCTAAAGCTAGTCTCAGGCAGCGCTAAGGCCGGCGATATCTGCCGCCTAGTCCAAGGCTCTAATATCGGCTCGTCAAAGGTCGGCACCGATGCCGGCGGACGCGAAGATAACGTAGTTAAACAAACGGCAGGTGGCGGAGTAGTCTTGCCTTTTTAGATCAAATTCGGCCGGTTTTGCTCATTAACCGGCCTGCTTTGCAAGGATGCAAATTTATAAAGCAAATGGGCGTTTGCGCGGTCCGAAAATTAGCGTTTTAAACGTAAAATTTAAAAAAGGCAAACTAGACCGCGAGTAACATACGGCCTCATGCAGTCTACCGGCGACGATACCGCCATACGACGAATACGAGCTCTCAAAGTACGAGATTTTTAAAATTTAAGCAGAAATTTGAGGCGCTAAACGCACAAAAAAGCGAAAATAAGAGAAAGTAAAATTTAGCTCGGCCCGCCGGTGCCAAATTTGATTTTTGGCTTTGATGACCCAAATTTGCAAATTTGACCGAAATTTGAGTCAAACCCGCAAGGCTAAATTTATTTATTAAAATACGCCGCGAGCGCGCTTAGCCAAACAAACAGAGCTATTATCCAAGACATCGTCCACGGCGTACTCGCAGAAAACGCTGCAAGCATCGCACAAAAAACGGTAAAAAGCAAAGGGATGCTGCTGTCCTGTTGCAGCGAGCCGATGAGCGCAGCGGCCGAAGCCCTTCATCTCCTGCGGCACGCTATCAAGAGCGGCGGCATTGGAGCAAGAAGCTATAATGCCGTTCATGCTAAAAACGAAAAACATCGGGATTATCACGCCAAGAACGCCGCCCGTTTTGAAAAACGCAAACGCAAACAGCACGCTGGCAGCAAGCGCGGCAACGAGCGTGGAGACTATGAGCAGGCGGTTTAGCGCATAGCGCTTTACCAGCTTTTTGTTTACGAAACTTAGCGCCATGACGCCCACAATGTTTATGCCGAATAAAAATCCGTAGTATTTGCTAGGAATGCCGAAATAATGGATATAGACAAAGCCCGTGATAAAGGCATAGGCGGCAACGCAAGCAAACGTCACGCTAAGAGTGTATCGCATAAATTTGGCGTCTTGCAATAATCTTAGATAGTTTCTAAAAGACGATACGATGGGCTTTGTGGAGCGCTTTTGCGGCGGCAAGGTCTCTGGCGGAGAAAAAATCATCGCAAACATAACCGCGCTAGCTAGCGCCATCAGCCAAAATATCCCGTGCCAAGAGCCGAACTCCAGTATCGCGCCGCCTGGTAACGGACCCGCTACCCAAGCTACCGCCATGATGATAACTAGCGTAGAGAGCATCTGTGCGGCCTGCGAGCTACCGAAAAGATCGCTTTTTTACGATTTTGGCCCGGCTTAACATCGTTCCTACGCACGCGCCCACAGCCTGAAACACGCGCCAGAACACTACGCTAGCCATGGTGTCCGACATCGCACATCCTATCTGATCCGATCGCAAAGAGCGCCATACCGATGAAAAGCGAGATTTTACGCCGGGTTCTATCGCTGATAGGCCCCCAGACGAGCTGCGCGATAGCAAAGCCGATCAAAAAGCCCGTTATCGTAAGCTCCGCATCGCCGTGTAGCTGCCGCTCCATCGTAGGCATAGCGGGTAGATATACGTCCGTAGATAGCGATGTACAAGCCATGAGAGCACTTAGCACGACTAAAAAGATAACGAAGTTTTTGGAGTTTAAATTTTTTCTTTTGTTGTTATTTGGGTAGGTGCGGAGTTTGCACGACTGGAGATTGGAAGCTTTAAATTTACTCAAATTTGCATTGATAAATTTTGCGCGATTATGGCTAGATTTAAACGCTTTTCGGTGCAGAAGCTTAAATTAAATTTGATGCAAAATTTGAATGCAAGCGAGGTAAAATTTAAACTAGAAATTTCAATGCGGCAGAGCAAGGCGCGGTATTTTTTGCTTAGACGAGGCGGTTTTAAATTTTGCGACGGAAGCGTATATGAAATACGTGACCCAGCAAAATTTAAATGCAAGATTATGAGGCAAAGTATCGTGAGATGATTTTAAATGTTTTCTACGTCGCTATGCTCGTAGCTGAATAGAAGAAGTAAATTTCGTCCCAAGACTAGACATATAGTCTGTCGCAGGGCGAAAATTTCAAATCTATTTAAATATACCCACCAAATAAGGCGTAGTATTTTTGCCTTAATCAAGGCGGATTTAAATTTTACGACGGGAGCGTATATGAAATACGTGACCGAGTAAAATTTAAATACAACGCAGAGTAAGACAAAAAGACAAGCCTAAAAACTAAACTTCATACCTCTCACCAGGTTTCATTTCTATCATCTCCCACGGCAAGCCCTGCTTATTTAGCTCGTCCATGAAAGGCTTGGCGTCGAAATTTTCCATGTTAAAGACACCCTTGCCGCTCCAGATGCCTTTGGCGACCATCATCGAGCCGATCATCGCAGGCACGCCCGTGGTATAGCTCACGGCCTGCGCGCCCGTCTCGGCGTAGCAAGCCTCATGGTCGCAGACGTTGTAGATGTAGACTTGGCGCTCTTTGCCATCTTTTAAGCCACGTATCACGCAGCCGATATTGGTCTTGCCCTTCGTGCGAGGGCCTAGCGACGCAGGATCAGGTAGCAAGGTCTTTAGAAACTGGATCGGCACGATCTTTACGCCGTTGTGCTCGACCTCATCGATGCGTAGCATGCCAACGTTTTCTAGGCATTTCATATGCGTGAGGTAGCTCTGCCCGAACGTCATGAAAAAGCGGATTCGCTTTAGTCCTTTGATGTTTTTTACTAAGCTTTCTAGCTCCTCGTGGTAGAGTAGGTAGCTGTCTTTGACGCCGACTTTTGGGTAGTCCCATTTGAAC
>CAUPYN010000107.1:0-6867 GCA_963515575.1 uncultured Campylobacter sp. | reverse complement strand
GCCTACCGCTACGTCGTAAATCACGGCGAGTTTTCGCCTTTTTTGACGCCTTACGAGACTTTTTTGCCAAGATTTGACCTAAATTTAGCAAACGAGCTGCTCGCGCTTTTTGTCGGCGAGCACGATTTTAGCGCGTTTATGAAGCTCGGTAGCGACGTCAAAAGCCCCGTACGGCGCGTTGCAAAAGCGTTTTGCTACGAGCGCGGCGAGCGAACGATTATCATCTTTAAAGCAAACGGCTTTTTGCGCGCCCAGGTTCGCCTCATGGTCGCTAGCGTTATCAAGGCGCTAGAGCTTGCAAAAAGCGATAAATTTAGACAAACGCAGGCGCATGAGTTTAAATTTGAGCGCGCCGAGGTAGCAAATTTGGACGCAAATTTAAACAAAAACAGCCGCGATAATATCCTAACGAAAAGCCACGAAAGTGTAAATTTGGCGAAATTTGAAAAAAACGCAAATTTAACCGCCGAACATGCGATTTGCATCGTCTCAAAATTTGACGCCGAAAACTCAAATTTAAACGAAGTCGCAAACAACTGCCAAGATGCAAATTTCCTCAAAGCAAAAGAGCTTTTACGCCAGGCTATCTACGAGCAAAAGCCGCTCACACGTATCCCCGCACCGCCAAACGGCCTTTATCTAAACCGAGTTTTTTACGAATGAAAAGTCCAAAAATCAAAGAAGCCATCGCCGCCGTAACGCAGAAGCAAAAAGAGTGCAAAAAAGTAGTCAAAAAATACGCTACGTTTATGACTATAACGACATTTGTCGCGCCGATACTACTTTTTATTATTATGGAGCGACGCTTTGAAATATTCTTTCTTTTATTTGCAGTCATCCCAATATACGTCACGCCGAGGATTCCAAAAGTAGAAGAAACGCTGGAAGAGTATAGAAGCTTCTACAAAAATGTTTTTGTTAGCACGGTAGTTGCCGATATAGATAGTAATTTTACATACGAGCCTCAAAAAGGCATCACCGCAAACGAATTTTATAAAAGTGGAATATACAGGCGCGTAAATTTTTACGGCGAAGACCAAATAAGCGGTACTTACGCTAATGTCAAATTCCAATTAAGCGAGGCTATAAAAGTAGAAAAAACATATGACTCAAACGGCTCAAAAAACCCTTATCTGGCGCTTTTGAGGGTAAGCAAAGTCATATACGACGAATACATGGACTTTAACGGTACAGTACTAGTCTGCGAGTTTTATAAAAATTTCAAAGGACAAACGATACTAGCCGACAAGAAGGTGCTAAATACGAAAATATCTGGCGAAAAAGAGATACTTGACGATACAGAGTTTAACGACGAATTTCGCGTATTTACCGACGACAAAATAGAAGCGCGCTATCTTTTGAGTCCAGGTTTTATGCAACGCCTACGCGAGGTTAAGAAGGGTTTTGACAGTGCCGTATCGCTAAGCGCTGCGTTTATGGATGATAAATTTTATCTCTTTTTAAACGGTGCAAAAAATCGTTTTGAAAGTTCACTATTAGACCCGCCGCTAAGCCTTTCTGATGCACAGGCCATAAAAGACGAAGTCTTGCGGCTATTACGCGTCATAGACGAGCTAAATTTGAGCCTTGACGTTTATAAATAATTTTGCTTCGGTAGTAAATTTCGCCAACGACGAAGCTTAAAATTTGAGCGTAAATTTGCTCAGAAATTTAAATATAGCGCGAATTAAATGCGCAAAACTTCGCAACGCCGTACAAAATCGGTCGCTCGTAGCAAAGCCTATTTTCAAATTTAACGGCACTAATCTAAAATAAATACAGCCGGCGCTTTCCCGTAAATTTGAGCCAAATTTTACAAAATATCCCTCTGCCCTTTTGCGTTTACCGGGCTTAGCACGCCCATTTGCTCCATCTGCTCGATGATCGTAGCTGCGCGGTTGTAGCCGATTTTTAGGCGTCTTTGAAGGTAGCTGATCGAGGTTTTTTGCTCGCTTAGAACGATCTCTTTGGCCTCTTCGTAGAGCTCGTCTAACTCGCCCGCGATCGCAGTACCACCGCCTGCGCCGCCGCTAGCGCCCTCCTCAGCTAGAAATCTCTCGTCGTAGACCACCTCTTGCTGCGCTTTTAGGAAATTTACGATCACGTCGATCTCTTTTTCGCTAGCAAAGGGCGCGTGAAGCCTGATTACGCCGGGACTTCCGGGAGGCGTAAATAGCATATCGCCGCGCCCTAGCAGACTCTCTGCGCCCATTTGATCTAGGATCACCTTGCTATCGATGCGCTGACCGACGCGGTAGCTGATGCGGCTAGGTAAATTTGCCTTGATTAGCCCCGTCACAACGTCCACACTGGGACGCTGGGTGGCGACGATGAGATGTATGCCGCTAGCCCGTGCCATCTGCGCCAGGCGCCCGATATATAGCTCCACGTCCTTGCCGCTAGTCATCATCAAATCGGCTAGCTCGTCGATGATCACGACGATGTAGGGAAACTGCTCGCCGCCTTCTTCTTTCATCTTTTCGTTGTAGCTTTCGATGTTTTTGGTGCGAGTGTGGCTCATGATTTTATAGCGGCGCTCCATCTCGGCAACCATGTTTGATAGCGCGGTGATGGCCTGCTTAGCCTGCGTGATGACGGGCGTTAGCAGATGCGGGATGTCGTTGTAGATGCTAAACTCAAGCATCTTTGGATCTATCATCATCAGGCGCAGTGTCTGCGGACTGTTGCGATATAGCAAGCTTAGCAACATCGCGTTTATGCCTACGCTCTTACCCGAGCCCGTCGTTCCCGCGATTAGTAGATGGGGCAGCTTTTTTAGATCGGTGATAAAGGGCGCGCCGACGATATCCTTGCCTAGCGCGATAGTTAGCGGGCTGCTCGAGTTTTTGAAAACTTCGCTATCTAAAATTTCTTTTAGATAGATGGTTTCGATATTTTGGTTAGGCACCTCGATGCCTACGACGTCTTTGCCAGGTATGGGCGCTTGGATGCGGATAGTCTGCGCGCGTAGAGCCATAGCTAGATCGTCTTGCAGGGTTAAAATTTTACTAACCTTGATATGCGGCGCGGGGCGAAACTCAAACGTCGTGACGATCGGACCCGTATAGGTGCGCACGACGTCGCCGTCTATTTTAAATTTGCGCAGTTTATCGAGCAGATCGGAGATCTTTTGATCGATCTCAGCCTCATTTACGCTGTTTGAGCGCCTCGGCGGATCGGCTAAAAATTTAAGCGGCGGCAACGCAAAATCCTTAGGCTTTTCGACCTTGCCTTTTTCCATTTGTTCGAGTAGTTTTTTGTTTTCGGCGACTTCGTTTAGGATCTCGACGCCGTTTATAGTAACCGCCCCCGTTTCGTTAGTTTCTAAATTTAACTCGCCTTCATCTGATTCATCTGATTCATCTGGTTCGTCGTTACCGAAATCTTGCGCTTCATCTTCTAAATTTTCATCATTTTCATCGCCTAAATTTGCCTCGTTCGTTGCTTTTTGCTTCTTGATTCGTTTAGGCTTTTTTTGCGATTTAGGCTTAAGCTCGCCCGCGTTTTCAAATTTATATTCGTTGGCGCTAGGTTCTACAAAGGCCTTTTTTAGGATAGCTAGGATGTTATCTTGCGCGATGAGGCCAAAGCTCAGCACGAAAAGCATCACGATAAAGACCCACATACCTATCACGCCGATAACGTCTTTTAGCGCCTCGTTTGCGCTATTTGCGACTAGTCCGCCGTAAATAGCATTTGAGCCTGATTGAAACATCAAAAACGCCAAAAAAAGCAGCGCCGCTCCGAGTGCGGTTTGGGCGAATTTTGCGTCAAAGCCGTCAAAATATTTGTAGATATAATATGCAAAAAATATAAAAACAAACGGATAAACGTAAGCTATAAAGCCAAAAAGCTTGAAGTTCCAAAGTCCTATAGCGTTGCCCAGGCTTCCGACGAAATTTGCCGCGGGTGCGATGGTAGCGATCCCAAAAAATATCAAAAAACAAACGACTACGACTAAAACCGATTCTCTTAAAATGGCGCGTCCTTTAAATTCTGTAAATTTAAATTTGCGGGAGAGCGAATCACGGAGCCGAATTTATCAAATTTGACCCCATTTTTGCTCCACCCGCTTTGATAACGAAACTTTAATAAAACGGTAGATTATAGCGAGTTTTTACATATAGTTTAATAACGAAAGCTGGTTTATCTTAGCCACGGACTGCAACATCGCCTGATAAGACATCATTTTTTGCATTAGATTCATATAGGTTTCGCCGTAGTCGGCATTCGTGATATCGGCCTTAACGGTTTTTACGTTTACTTCCATGACGCTAGCGTGCGTGTTGGTTTGCGTTAACGTGTTTGTTTGATTGCCTACTTTAGTATGGATTTTATTTACGTGATCGGCGATATGATCTAGTCTCTCGATCGCGCCTTGTATACCGGAGTTACGCGGATGCTCGCCCTGGCTATCGGCGCGGTACTGGCCGCTTCTAACGGCTTCTATCATCCTATCCAGGTCATCAAAAATATCCACGCTCGGGCTATCTATCTCGATACCGTTGTTTGCCGAAAAGTTCCATAGTGAACCAGTGCCTTGTGTCGGACCATTGCCAGCAAATTTATCGGAGTTTACGCTGTCATATACCCCTACTTTTATCGGCGTGACGGAATGTAGCTTGTCGGTTACTTTTATGCGGCCACGGTGATCCATATTTGCCTCGACGCTGCCTTGCGAATTTGCGATGGCTTGTTTATAGTCATCAAGAGTATTGCTGGCAGGTATGCTGTCGCTAGCTACCATGCCGATTATGTCGTTTAGTTGCCTAAAGGTCATATCTTTTGACTGCGTATCCCTACCTTCGGTGGTTGGCGGATTAGTCGTATCGTTATAAAAGCTATCCCAAACCTTCCCGTTATAATTCACTGGGCCGCCAGTTATGCTAACCGTAGCATTTCCGGATATAGCCGGAGGCGTAGGCGCACCAAATTTGACGGATACATTATAAGTATGCCCGCCTTTTGACTTAATTTGCATCTTTAGTTCTTGTCCGTTTATATTATACTTATCTCGCTCGCCGTCGTATAAATTTTTAGCTCCGACGACTTGGCTTAGAGTCGTGTTATCATCGGCGAATTTACCGCTGCCGCGCTCTACTTGCGATACGGTACCTACTAGATTTCTGCCCTCTTGCTTTAAATTTATCTTATCGTAGTCGTAGGCGTTCGTGACGGCACCGCCTAGGTCTTCGTATTTGCTTTTTACAAATTCCGTGATTTCATAGTTGTTAGGGTTTGCGCGCACCATAGCTTCAAGCGAGTTTGTGCCGCTAGTTAGGCTATCGACCGAGTCAAACTCGCCTGAGGCGGCGCTAATGTTAGCGGCTGTTAGATCTTCTGCCTTATTTAGTTTTTTCGTTGCCGCTATCATGTGAAAATCAATAACCTGATTGCCCTTGCTTAGGTCTTTTACGTTGATTTGACCTTGGTTGTTTATCGTTACTTCGACGACTTTATTAGTCGGAGTGTTGCCGTATTCGGTACCGATTTTTTCCAGCAGATCGTTTATCGAATCGTGCGAACGCATCTTAAATTTACTCGTAAAGCTCGTGCCGTTTGGCTTTTTACCCTGCAAGAAAAACGTCGTATCCTGAAACTGCCTAACGCCGGTTCCGGTAAAGTCTTGATTAGTCAAAGTTTTTTCGTCTTTTACATATTTAAAACCGATTAGATCGCGCATTTTATGCTCGCTATCGATGTAAACGGTCTTGTTTCTATCGTCTAAATTTTGCGCTTTTAGCATCGTGTTGGAGGTGACTTTTTTATTATAGTCGCCGTCTTTGCCAAGAAACAGCTCCTGCCCGTTTTGATTGTAGGTCAAATTTACCTGAGCTCCGCCTACGGCTTTCATCGCCTGCCCATTGCCGAAATATTCATTCGTATCGCCGTTTATAGGTTTTGTATTTATAGCGCTTCCGGCAAATAAAAACTGCCCGTTTATCGAGGTGTTTGCGATATTTACTAGGTGATTTTTGATACCTTGAAGGTCGTTTGCGATAGCCTCGCGAGATGTTTGCGAGTGGATTTCATTGGCGCCTTGAACCAGCTTTGTTTTAAATGTCTCAAGCTGCTGCTTAAATTCACCCAAAGCCTTATCTGTATTTTTTGAAAAGTGCTGCGCCTTTGAAGTCGCCGTTTGCACCTGCTCAAGCGTCGCAACCTCGTAATCAAGCCTCATGCCGTCGTTATAGACGCTGCTGTCCTCGAAAGAATTTTGGATTTTTAGACCGCTTGAAATTTGCGTATTTAGCTTGTGTAGCGCTTTCATATTGGTCTGATAGTCGTAATTATTCGTAAATTTCATCAACTGATTCGTCATTCTCATCGCATTTTCCTTAAATTTAATCAAACTCTTGCAAGCAAATAAAGTTCCACTCGCTATATCGTCAAATTTCGAAATTTATTTAGTTTTAGATATGATTTTGCCAAATTTAAGGAGCATCAATGAAAATACTCTTTTCGCCTAGCGAAGCCAAAACCGCCGTTAGTTTAAACAAATTTATAGATAGAGGCAATTTTATTTTTCCGAATTTATATGAAAAACGGTATAAAATTTTAAAAATTTACGATGATTTTTTGCAAACGGCTACCGTTGAAAAAATCTCAAAACTTTTCGGCGTTAAAAATTTGACCGATGAGCCGAGTTTGCGCGAAAGCCTTTTTAAAAAAGGAGCGGTAAAAGCCGTCTTGCGCTACGACGGAGTAGCATATAAGCACCTTGATTACCGCAGCCTTGATAGCGCGGCACAGGATTTTATAGATAAAAATACGCTGATTTTTTCAAATTTATTCGGCCCGGTGACGGCAGCGGATGCGCTACCTGAATACAAACTAAAGCAAGGCGAGCGCATAAACGGGCTAAAT
>CAUPYN010000106.1:0-6886 GCA_963515575.1 uncultured Campylobacter sp. | reverse complement strand
CGGGCAGGTCTATCTCGGCGAGTAAAATTTTGATAAATTCGCGCGTACAAAGGCCTTTGTTCGTCCCGATCGGAGCGCCAAGCGGCATCACGCACGCAGCCCCCACGGACGCCAGATCACGCGCTACGTTTAGATCGGGGTACATATAGGGCATCACGACGAAGCCCATGTTTGCGAGCTTTTCGGTCGCTTTTATCGTCTCGTAGTTATCGGGCAGCAGGTATTTGCTGTCTCTGATGACCTCAACCTTCACGAGATCGCCGCAGCCAGCCTCTCGCGCGAGCTTTGCGATACGCACGCACTCATCGGCATTTCGTGCTCCAGAGGTGTTTGGCAGTAGCGTCACGCCGCGCGGAATAAAGTCCAGGATATTTTCGATCCCGCCCTCGTTCACGCGCCGAAGCGCCAGCGTCACGATCTGCGCGCCCGCCTCGTGCACCGCAGCCTCCAAAAGAGGCAATGAAAATTTACCCGATCCCAGGATAAAGCGCGAGCTAAATTTATGCCCGCCAAGCTCTAAAATATCGTTATTTTCGTCAAATTTCATCTCAACCTCCGCCTACAAAATGCACTATCTCAGCCGAGTCGCCATCTTTTAGTACCGCGTCAAATTTATCTTTTGGCAAGATTTCGCCGTTTAGCTCGACCGCGATGCGCTCAGGCTTTAGCCCCTTTGCAGCGAGCAACTGCGCTACCGTTTTGCCGATAAATTCGCCCCCATCTTTGCCGTTTATTTTTAGCATTTTCTTTCCGTTTTATTAAATTTAGCGCGCCCGTGCGGGTTAAATTTCGCGCCCTAGAGTCGCCGATTATACCGCTTTTTGCTAAATTTAATCCAAATTTTTCATAGCGAGCGCGCAGGCGGCAAGCCCGTAAAATGCGACGCAAAGGCTAACTGCTAGCCCAAAAACGCTAACTGCGGGCGTCTGGCTAAAACTAAGCGCAAAAAACGAGATAAAGCTTGTGATAAACGCGGCAAATATCCCAAAAACGCGCTCCCGCCGCGACAAGTCCTCGTTTAGCGCAAAGATGAGATAATCGATCCCGACCGCGCTCGCCAAAATGAGCCCGAAAATCGCAAAAATATTTACGCGAACGCCAAGCGCCGCAAAACCGCAAAGAACGGCTAGCACGCCAAGCACGATGACGCTCATAACCAAAAGCGAGCGCGCCGCCCCGAAAAACGCCCACAAAAGCGCAAACGCAACCAAAAACGCGCCGCCCTTTAGCGCCGCGGACCAGGCCTTGGCTTCGGTCAAATTTTGATTTAGCGCGCCAACAAAATCGACGCTAAAAGCGCCGTTTCCTTTTAAAATTTCATCCGTTTTCGCGCCGCCCGCAAGCCCCTCGGCATATACCGCGGTGCTGTTTTTGCTCGGTAAAAACCGCGTCAAATTTTTTGCCGCGTCAAACTCCAAAATCTCGCTAACGCCGATAGTTTGCGCGTTTGCGATCTTTTCAAGTTCCGATTTTACTAGCTCGCCGGGCAAGCCAAACTGTGCGTAAATTTTAAAGATATCCTTGTCCTTTGCGGCCTCTTTAAAGATATTTTTTACATTTTCCTGCTCGGCCAGACTTAGGATAAATTTAGAAATAGAAGCGTAGTCTTTGACGAGATTTGCCTGCTTTAGCTCACGCATCAGCCGCTTTTCATCGCCGACCGGGTCACTGCCGCCCTTTATTACGATGACGGAGTTTTGCGGCGCGGCGCCCGTTATCTCGCTGATCTTTTTAGACTGCTCCAGTAGCTGCGCGGGCGAGCTTGCGTAGTCTTTGATCTGCTCGGGCGCGCTTAAGCTTTTAAAATTTAGCGCCAAAATCCCCGCGCAAAGCGCAAACGCGGCAAGAAAAGCTTTTAAATTTACTGCTCTCGCCGCGCGCTCGCAAAGTCCCGCAAATTTATCAAAAAATCTCGAAAACGCGGCGCTTTGCGAAAACGTCGCGCCCTCAAAAACAAAAGGCAGGCAAAAATAGGTAAATAAAAACGCCCCAAGCAGCGTAAATAGCGAAAATATCGCGGTTTGGCGCAGCAACTCAAGCGATGAAAAGGCAAAAACTCCGTATCCGCTCATCGTGATGCAAAGCCCAAGCAAGAAAATCTTAAGCATCGGACGCACGCTTGCGGCCGCCACGGGCTCATTTTGATTTTTACCCAGCCAGTGCAGCGCAAAGTCAAACATCAGCCCGACCAGGCTAGTGCCGATAACCACGACCATGACGCTAAGGCTCTCGTAGATCAAAAGCGAAGCCGCAAGCCCGCACGCAAAGCCGAAAATCGCGACGAAAACGACAAAAAAAATGCGCAAATTTTTAAACGCGAGCAGCAAAAAAATCGCGCAAAGACTAAGCGAAACCGCGCTCATAACGGCGCTTTCCTTGTCGCCGCCCTTTTTTCCGTAGGCTCCGTATAGCGCGCCGCAGCTAGCGTAAGCCTGCACTCCGTCCTGCGCCGCGAGCTCGCGTACGCTTTCATAAAATTTGATCAAATTTCGCGGCTCGTAGCCGGGCTTTAGACGCGCTTTTACGAGGCAAAATTTCCCGTCCTCGTGTGCGGCTTCTAGCATCAAATTTGACAAATTTAGGCTTATTTTAGAGCCATCCAGGCTCATGTGCGAGCTCAAAGCGAAAAAATCGTCCTTCGCGTTAAGCGGCTTAAAGGCGAATTGATTAAATAAATTTTGCGCGCTTTGTTTAAAAAACTCGTTTTTGTCTTTTACCAAAAGCTCGTAGGTTTGCTCGTTTAAAAGCGCGATTTTTAGGGCGTTTAGCTGAGTTAGATACGAGGTTAAATTTATGTCCTGCTTTGCGCGGTACTCCTCAAAAATCCCGCTTTGTGCGGCTAAATTTTCGCTCTTTTCTAAAAACTCAGGCGAATTTGAAGCCAGCAAAAACTCGTTTGAAGCGCTATCAAGCATCGATTTTAGCGCTATTTGCTCGGCGGAGTTTTCAAAATTTACGAGAGAAAAAATATCCGCGTTTATCTTTTTAGCGTTTGTAAAACAAACGGTAAGCGCGGCTAAAAAAGCCACTAAAAAGATAAAAAAACGCACGGATTTTTTCATTTTACGTTGTAAAAATCATTTACCGTTTTATCGCCGCTAACCTCGTTTAGCACGATCTTTTTGACGAATTTATCGCCTCCTACTAAGATTCGCGTAAAGATTTGCTTTAGCAGCAGATTTTTAGGCGTCAGCTCGATCTTCCAGTTGTTTTTGTCGCCTGAGATTTTAAAGATAAATTCCTTCTCAAGCTCGGCCTTATCGAGCTTTATGATGGATAAAAAGAGCTTTTTATCAAAATTTTGATCGATTTTTATGAGCTGATTGCCACTTTTTTGAAAGATACCGCGCTCGTTTATGACGATGCTCACGGCGATCGGGCTTAGTGTGTCGTAGAGCAGCTCGCTTTGGCTGAGTTTAAATTTACCGTAGCTTTTAAACTCCACGTTAAATCCGCTCAAAAACTTCGTCTGAGCAAACTCGCCGCTGATATTTTGCGTTTTGATTTGAGATTTTATCTCGTTAAAATCAAGCCCCATCAGGCTCGCCGCCAAACTAAAAATTATCGCTATTTTTTTCATTTATATACCTTTTTACTGCATTTTGTAGCTCTTGCGGGATTTCAAAGCACGTCTGCATCGCGCGCATATCCACAGCCGCCTGCGAGCTCGCGCCCGTGCACAGCGTCTCGCCTGTTTTGGCGCTTTTTACGATGTAGCCGATCTTTAGAAAGCACTCGCACTCCTTTAGCGTCGCCTCCACCTCGATCTCATCGCCGAAAAACACGGGCTTAATATATTTTGCTTCGATTTTTACGATCGGATAGGCGTAGCCGTCCGCCCTCATCGCCTCGTAGTCGTAGCCTATCTCCTCTAGCAGCGCGCATCTAGCCGTCTCGAAATACTTCACGTAGTTGCCGTGCCACACGACGTTCATGCTGTCCACGTCGTAAAACTGCGCTTTTAGCGCGACTGATTTTGATATCATCTCATCTCCAAAAATCAAAAAAATTAAACCACTGCGTAGGCGTTTGCTTGCAGCGATTTTCCAGCTCGCGGACGTAAATTTGTAGATACTGGCGCGCTGAGGCGGCTTTGTCTCGCCCCAGCTTTACGGCGCTTGCTAACGGCACTAGCTCGATCCTAAATTTGCCATCAATCTTTTGGCACCACAGCGAGCTTATCTTTACGCCCAAAATCCCCGCGATCAGGTACGGGCCGTAGTTAAATCCGGCCTCCTTGCCTAGAAATTTCACGCGCGCAGCCTTATCTCCGCCAAGAGGCGTCCTGTCGCCCATTATGCCGATATGCTCGCCGCTTTCGACGATATTTTTTAGCTCCAGCATCGCGGCCACGTCTAGCTTATTTACCGCCATCATGCGCACGCTGCCGTCGTTTTTGCTGATTTCGCGCAGCACTTCGTTAAATTTGCGCGAGTTCTCGTCATAGGTCAAAATCACCATCCTAAAGCCATCGACCCGCGCAGCCAAAGCCTTGCAAATTTCGACGTTTCCAAGGTGCGCCGTGAGTAAAATTTGCCCCTTTTGCGCGCCGATTAGTTCGCTTTTTATACGCTCTAGGTCAATGATTTCTAGCTCGTCATCCTTGATCTTGCCTTTCCAGACTCTAAATTTATCACAAATAGCGCCGCCAAACGCCTCAAAATGACTAAAAACACTCGTTCCTTTTAGCGTTTGCGCGCCCGCAAAAACGCTTAAATTTCGCCTAAACTCGGCGATGCTTTCGCGCTCGTTTTTTGAAAATATATAATAAAACCAAACCACGATTTTAACGATAAGCTTTAGCGCAAACTCAGGCAAAATTTGCGACAAAAATAGGCTAAGCCTCAAAAAAAACGCGCCGCCTCTTTCCTGCTTTTTCCACCAGAGATTTTGCTCGGCGTTTTCTTGAGGCTCTACGGAAATTTGAGTGCTTGCCGCATTTTTTTCGCTCGAATTCAACCCGTACGCTCGCCAAATTTTACTCAGCGCAAATTTGGGCAGAGAAAAAAAGCATTTTGCGTGCATAAGGCTGATTAGCGCGTTATCGCGTAACATCTTAAAGTGCGAAACGCCGCCCTTTTCGTAGCGTACGTACGTATCGATCCAGCGTATGTTGGTACCCTGCCTTACGGCATTTACGAGGATTTCGATGTCAAATTCCATCCTATTTGTTTTGCTTTTTGCCGCCGCTTTTTTTAGCTCCCGCAGAGGATAGACGCGAAAGCCGCACATAGCGTCTTTGACGCCAAGGCTTAGCGTATTTATCACGACCCAAAAATTCGTGATCTTCCTGCCGTAAACGCGTGATTTTGGCGCGTCCTCGCCGTAGATGGGATTTGCGCAGACGATACTTTGCGGGTGCGCCTTGCTCTGCCTCAAAAACTCGCCGATGAGCGCAGCGTCGTGCTGAAAATCGGCGTCGATTTGCAAAACGTGGCTAAAACCGCGCTCGGACGCAAATTTAAACCCGTCCTTCATTGCGATACCCTTGCCGCCGTTTTGCGCGCGCGTGAGCAGCAAGATGCCCTCCGTGCGCTCAAGCTCCGCTAAGATTAGCTTGCTCGCCTCATCCGAGCCATCATCCACGACGATAACGGGCAGCTCGTATGTTTTTAGCGCAGCAACCAGGGCTTTGATATTTTGCGGGTGATTGTAAAAGGGCACTAAAAACGCAAATTTATTCAAAGCGCCGCCCTGCCCGTCGAGCACTTTTCGCCGTTACAAAACAGCTCGAAGTAAAGCTTGCCGCCGCGTTTTTCAAAACAAACGCGAAGTGCGTCTCCAGGTCTTACAAACTTCATAAATTTTAGATTTTCCACAGCTCTTGCGCCGCTAACGTCGATACCCACGCCGCTAGCTAGCTCAAAGACGTAGTCAAGCTGCATAAATCCAGGCAGCAGCGGTAAATTTGGAAAATGGCTCTCGAAAATATCAAGCCCTGCGTGCATGATAGCGCTAAATTCGTATTTTTGCACCGAGTTTTCTAGCCGCTCGCCGCCCCCCTCAAATTTAGCGCAGACAACACTTGTATCAACCGTGCCGCAGTTTGGGCCGCTCGCTAAATTTTGGCCGTTTTTATAAATTTGACCGCCGCAAATTTCGCCCGCCTCATTTACGCGCCCGCCGCTCCAGACG
The DNA here is from genome assembly GCA_963515575.1 of uncultured Campylobacter sp. GTDB lineage: Bacteria > Campylobacterota > Campylobacteria > Campylobacterales > Campylobacteraceae > Campylobacter_A. Next base: position 751 of record CAUPYN010000106.1, on the reverse strand, counting down.
GGTTTGGGGCTAGCAAATAGCGCGTTTTCAAATTCGCTTTTTTCAAATTTGCCCTGCTGATTTCGCGGCATTTTTTCTACGATTTTAAAGTATCGCACGCTATTTTTAAACTCGAGCTTCAAAAGCTCTTTTAGCTCGTCTGCAACGCCTTTTTTGCCGATTTTTCTAAATTTTTTTAGCCCCTCACAGTTAAGCTGCAAAAGCGCGGCGATGCGTTTAAATTTGGGATGCGGCGCGCAGTAGCAGTCCGCGAGCAGGCCGCTTTCTAGCAGCTTTGCTTCGATACTCTCCAGGCTCACGCGCTTGTCGTTTAGCTTGACGATGCGGTCTATCCTGCCTTGTAGCGCGAGGCGGCCCTCGTCGATACTAGCCGCGTCGTTAGTCTGAAAAAAGTCGCACCAAGGCGAACTCACGTTTAGCGCGCCTCTGCCGTCTAGCCCGGCGTTCACCGCGTCAAACAGCCTAAGTCCGCGCCCCTCGTCCCTAGCCACTATGCCCGTTTCCGTGCTGCCGTAGATTTCGATGATCCGCGCGTCGCAGATTTTGCCCAGCTTGTCTCTTAGCTCTTTTTTTAGCGGCGAACCCGCGCTTACGATCCCGCTTAAGTTCTTTAGCGAGCTTGCGGCAGGGCTTTGAACTAGCGCGCCTAGTAGTACGGGACTAGCGATAAATACGTGATTTGCAAGCTCTAATCACAAAATTGCCTCAGGGTAGTTTAGCTCGTCTGCGATAACGCGAGAGCCTAGAGCTA